>JAUVSF010000122.1 GCA_030597245.1 Acidobacteriota bacterium | reverse complement strand
TTGTCGGGTCGGAAGTGGGTATTGAAGAAATGGATCGTAAAGATAAAACCTGTTGCCAGTAAAGCCTCGTCGCTGTGAATGATAGTGGCCACGTTGATGAGCCAGCCGGGAACTCCGAAGTTTGTAAAGAGCTCGGGAAACCAGAGCACCAGCCCGCTCGCCCCAATAATGGCAACTCCCCAGAAGACCGCAAAGTAGTCAAACTTTTCCCAGTAGGTCCAACGGCCGTATTCAGGTCTGGGTCCGAGCCCTAAGAACCATTTGTAGGTGGCAAAGAACTCCTTGACGTCCTGGAGTCGGAACATCAGAGTCCGTTCTCCCGTTAGTAACCGCTTGAAGGAAAGTCTGCGTCGCCTTCTTTTCCGTAGCAGGTACCCTATGTGAAGTCCGAAGTAGGCGAACGTGACGACCGCGGCCACACGATGGATAAACCCACTTACTTCGTAGCCCCCCATCACTCGGGAGATGAACTGAAAGATTCCCACGTCGGCGAACTTGATGGTCATTCCAGTCAGCGCAAGGGTGAGGAAACTGGTGATAACCAGCAAATGGAGAAACCGGCTGAATCCATCGAAGCGTTCATGGAACATACCTTCCAGGTGAGCCGGGGTCTTGACTTTCAGTCTGTTTCTTTCACTTATAGCCCGAGGCAGCCAGAGCGCGGTGTGGATGCCGAAGAACGTGAACGTTCCGACCAGCAGGGAGGCCATGAACCAGAATGTGTAGTAGAGGTAAGGATACTTGTCCTTGTCATGGTGCGTCGCATGTGTCAAGTAGCCAACGAATTTTCGGTTCGAATTTGGGTGGCAACTCCGACAGGTTTCGACCACATTCTGCCGGCTCAAAGTAGAAGCAGGGTTTGAGGTCGGCAGAATGTTATGCGAACCGTGACAGTCATAGCATTTGGCAACCATGTCGGAGCCGAGTTTCGAGACCTTGCCATGAAACGTCTCGAAGTAACTCTCTGTGACCTCCATGTGGCATTGCCCACACTGCTCCAGAATCTCCTGTCTAAACCCACTGAGATCCACGCGTTTGATGGTGTGAGAAAGGTGACAGGTGCTGCAGACCGGAAGCTCTTCCTCAGTATCGCTCAGGTCCTTGCTGTGGATGCTGCTCGAGAACTCTTCATAGATTCCCTGATGGCATTGAGCACAGGTAGAAGCTATATTCTCGACGTTGACAGTGGACAACGGGTCACTGGCCGGCAGTTCCGCATGAGTCGAGTGGCAATTCACGCAGGTAGCTGTTACCAGCAGGCCACTCTCCAGTAGGCCCTTGCCATGAATGCTCATTGTATAGTTCTGGATGATCTCCCTCTGATCGCCTGTATATGCAGCTGCAGCTTTCTCGCCTTCTCGATGGCATCTTCCACACAGGGCCGGAATGTTTCGTACGAACGTAGGAGAAGACTGGTCGGACCTGGGCTTCTCAGCGTGAGTTTCGTGGCAATCTGAACAGTATGGGGCATCGGGATTCCCAGCAGCATGAAACTTGCCATGGATGCTTCCCTGATAGTTCTCAACCTGTTCCGCGTGACACATCGAACAGTCAACTTGCCCGCTCGCCTCACAGACAGGGTCTCTCCGGGGATTGACATTTGTATGGCACTTAATACACGAGCTATTGGAGTGAACCGAGTGGCCTATCCGATCAGAATCAACAAACAAGGAGATGGTCTGGCCATCCACGGTCTTCGACAAATCCGGATCGGAGTGGCACGACATGCATAGGCTATCCGGGAAACTCTCCTCGTAGAAAACTCGGCGGACCTTGTGAGGTTGATGACAGTCTATGCAGCTGGGAATCTCGTGTGGTCGCTGCTCCCACAATTCCCCTCGGATGACCCTGAGGTGAACCTCTTCGATCTGAGCGTGGCACCTCATGCAGGTGTTGGCAATGTTGTTCCGATTGATCGATGAAGCTTGATTCTCATGCGGAAGGATGAGGTGCGAATTGTGACAGCTTGTGCAAACCGCTGTAACAATCAAACCCCTCTTGAAGAGTCCGTCACCATGGATTGATTGAGAGTAGTCTTCCAGTGCCTGGTGCTCTTCTACCGTTCTGAGCTCGGAGACAGGAGTGCCTTCCTTGTGGCAGGAGCCGCACAGGCTCGGTATATTCATGACGTAGGCACCAGAATTCGGATTTGAGGCCGGTAGAATGTCGTGTTTTCCGTGGCAGGACACGCAGGTTGGAGCCAGGTATTTCCCGGCTCTCAGTGCAGCTCCGTGAAGGCTTCGATCGAACTCATCGACCGCCTCTGAATGGCACATCTCGCAATCTACGAGTGCCAGCGGTTCATCCCGTGCGAAGTGCTCCGCATCAGCATCCATGTGGCACGAGACGCATCCGATTTCTCCGTGAATCGAGGAAGTGAATCGTTTGGAACTCACGTAGAGTGATACCGATCTTCCGTCTTTCTCGGTTACGAAGTCGCGCTCTCCGTGACAGGCGAAACATTCTTCATCGTCTTGAGCCGAGACCAGGGAAGCAGAGGTGAACGCCAGAATCACGGCCAGGATAATGAACACTGCCAGTTTCGTGCAGGGTCGGTCGCGAATCGGAACTTTCTGGCTCCCACTAGGCATCCGGACACTCCGGTTTAGGATTGCTCTTTGCCCACAATTCATCGCGGCTGTCCGGAATCAGTCGCTCGGCAGCAGGTAGGATGATTGAGTTCTCCAGGGACATGTGTCGTCTGAAGTGCCAAACGACATCGTGTAGTGCCTCGGAGAAAAAGTAGTATTGCTCATGCTTAACCGCCCCTTCCCCTTGTTCGAGCTGGACTAGTTGGTGCCCAAGTTCCTTCACTAGACGTTGGCCGACCGCGTGCTCCAGGCACATTCTTCCCATGGACATCTTCGGCGGATTCGGCTCGGCTTCGTCAAGCTGCTGAGCGAGCACGGGAAGCAGCACGTGCTCCTCCTCCTTCTCGTGTTGAGTTTCCTCAACCGCCATGAAACCTAAGAACTCCTTGACCAGCTCCCTGCTACTCTCGAAATCCTTTTGAGGCTCGGCTGAAGTCGCCATTTGACGAGCAAACGCTTCAGCAGCATCCAGAAACGCCAGTAGACGCGCATGATGCTTCAAGAATCGCTTCGTAATCAGTTCAGTCAGCATTTGGCCTTACACCTGCCAGTGAATCTCAGCGAGGATGTCCAAACAAGAAGATCCTTGGCATGGAGGGCTTGCAAGTTCCGTGCCATGAATGAGCTAAGTGGAATGCGAGGTTGGTTCTATGGAAAGCAGGACAGGTAGGGGGTTTCGTTGGGTGATTAGCCGACCGGATTGGTTTTTTTGCCCCATGAAGTGTAGTCGAATGCCGAGTTGAAAGTAACGGAGGCGGAGCTTCAAGGTCTGTTGCTTGAACCACAACAGTCCAGGCTCGAAGCTCAAAATCCGAAGCTCGAAACAAGCTCAGAGTGACAAGGTCTGTGGTCTAAACGCCTTGAAGTATCTGTAAATAGCTCATCAGCGAGAGCCTGTTTCAGCCCTTAGATATTCGAGCTTGAGATTTGTTTCGAATTTCGGGCTTAGACTTTGGACGGGCTGCAATTTGGGTAACACACGCTTCACCACAGAGAGCCACTTAGCTGGTCAGCCCTTTTTCTTGGCGCCCATGTAGTAGCCAAACGCCCAGAGGCCAATGCATCCCACGACGTGAATATAGATCAATGCATCCGCTGACATCCGAGATTCACATTCCAAATTGGTAAGAGAGGTGGTCCATGCCCCAGGCCAAGTTCTCACCTGCAGCTCGACGGCAAAAAAACGAGAGGCTCCTCGTATCCGGTGCCGAGGCTCAGTTCGTGGGCGCCGAATCCTCTGAGATCTGTTTGCGCCGGGGTCCCCGCCTTCGACTTCGCCGAATCCTCTTGTTCTCCTCTCTGTCCGGCGAATTGGCGTAAGAAAGGAGGGCTTCCATTACCGTAAAGAGTCCTGTGAGGATCTCCTTGTCCCCGGTATGAATCAGGTAGTCACAAAGCCGCAGCAATTCGAGCTGTTGCGGAGTGTATCCCTCCCACTGGATGTTGGGTTTTCGTCCACGTCCAACCAGTAATTGATCCAGAACGCAGCGACCGGAACTGCTCACCGGGCACCTGTCGCCTGTTTCGAGAGGGGGTTGGTGACCGAAAAATGCGGTTACGTCCACACCCAGAGCGTTGGCTATCTTGGTCAACGTGGGTATGGTTGGCGTAATCCTGTCATTCTCGAGACGAGACAAGTAAGAGACCGCCAGTCCCGTGTCTTCAGAGATTTCGCGTTGCGTCCTGTTTGCCTCCAGGCGGAGACGAAGAATTCTCTTGCCAACACTCAACTTAGGGGCATTCGTCTTAGGGGCATTCATCTTCGTACTTAACCTCTTATTCTTCGAGTTTTTGTCACAGTTTTTGCCGACTCTTAATAATAAGGTATCACTGTGTTTACACTCAAATCAAACCTTTTGTCAAGAAAATTCTGTTTCTTGAATTTCCTTTGAAGTAATGTTGCATCCTAAAGACTTTTGCAGGCTAGTTCAACATTCGCGCTCCGTTGCCCCGTCCACCTACCATTCTGCCCAAATTCGAAGTTCGAAGCTCGAAATTCGAAACAAATCTCAAGCTTGTCATGACGGCCTGGAAGGCCATCTTCCTCCCGGGGCTCCGTATCGATGGGCAACGCACGCTTAAGATCTCGGCTTCGATTATCCTCTGATTGGCCCAAAAAGGCTTGACATCCATTTCCAACCAACAGGATCATCCTTGCAAGACCCAAGACCCAAGACCCAAGACCCAAGACCCAAGACCCTTACTTCGCGGCTTCCGCCCTCATCTGCTGGGCACGCTCTTTGATCTCACTCAAGTCACGCTGCATTTCACTCCACCCGTACCAGAGGGTATAGTCCGGATTGGCGTGAAAGGTACCCTGGAAAGTGCGCATCCGATGTTTAAAGAACATTTCGAATAGTGTTTGTTCCAAGACCGTGGGAGCATCGTGAAAGGTCAAAAGATCCGGGAACGGATAGCTGTAGCTCTCCGGTTTGGACAGAAGCCCGTCCCTATATAGTGATGCAACTATCCGAATCGCTTCTGCCATGAGATGGTCGGCAGTTCTGATCATTGCATCGCCCTTGCCCAGTTCTCGAATGGCGAAATTCATCGAGTGACACTGATTGCAGGTTTTCAACATTTTGTCACGCTCGGCCTGCCAGGTGTCTTCCCGCAGCCGTGCAACGTCTGCAATCCTCACCACTTCCAATCGACCCGTAGGATTCCCTTCCAGATCGAGGACTCCGAGGGCCTGCAGGATTGTGATCTGATCTGCCTTCCACTGTTCGTCTTCAGGCAATGGGAGCCTGACCGCCAGAAATCCCCAGGCAGTCCGAACTTCGTGATTTCCTTCCTGCATATGGCAGGTCTGGCAGGTTGGAGCAGCAACCCCCTTGGGCAGGACGCCATTCTGTTTCAACAGGTATCGAACGCCGTGTTTCGACGAAGAATACATCTCCCACTGTGCGTGGTCAAAACCCATATGGCAGGTCTGGCAAGCTTGAGGTTGTCTGGCTTCTTCGACCGAAAACAGATGTCGAGTGTGACACGCATCGCAGGAGGCGACGCCAAATTTCTGGCCGGTTTCTTTCAATTCTTTGAAATCTTCTTCGCTCTTGACTCCCAGCTTATGACAACCTCCGCAGCCCTTCATTCCCTCCATCAGGCTGGTCGGCTGCCGATGTGCAGTGGGCATTGCTTTCATGGCAGCCCAAGCCAATGCGTGTTTCCCTTTCTTGAATTGTTCCACCTGGTCCGGATGGCATGTCACACAGGTGTCCGGAGAGGGTATCAGAACTTCAGAAACATCCTCCGCGGAAGTGTGTTCATCTCCGTGACAAAGCTCGCAGCCAATGCCGCCCTGGCTGTGTTTGCTCAATATCCAGTCGGCAACAATTCTAGGTGTGATCTTCGAGTGGCAATCAACACAGTTTTCGGTTTGGGCCATCGATGAGCCGAACACAAGGAATCCCGTCACTATAGCCAGACTCAGCGTTCTCATTCTTTCCTCCTCCAAAACAACACAAACTGAGAAAGTAAATGAACAACCTCTATCCTAACTGTATGGGAGGCGGGGCGAAAGAGCTTTATTGATCCAAAATTGGGAACTGGGGCTGGGGACTGGGGGATTGGAGTGTTGGAGTGTTGGGTCTTGGGGGATTGGGTCTTGGAGCTGGGGACTGGGGGGGGCTTGTGGTCGGTAATCGGTGATCGGTTGGGGCGGTGGAAAGTAGTAAGTAGTGAGTAGTAATCGGTAGTCTCGGGGCTTGAGACCTGCGGCTTGGGGCTTGGTATCTGCGTTCGTGCTCAGCCTGTCCTCCGTAGCCTTGGCGAAGGGGGATGCTCGTAATCGAATAGACCCTTAGCGAATTTTGCGTGAAATGAACTTTCCTCACGCCAAGACGCCAAGCTCGCAGAGGGAAGGGCGAAGGGCCTTTGGCTTTTGAATTCTCCTCGGATTTAGACTTGACAACCTACCTCCGAAAAGCGGGATAATCTTTACAAGACCCAAGACCCAAGACCCAAGACCCAAGACCCAAGACCCAAGACCCAAGACCCAAGACCCAAGACCCAAGACCCAAGACCCGCCTTTCATCCAAAAACTCTGCAGATGTTACGATATTGACAGCGGCCTTCTCTCTCGAGAGGGCTTAAGGTGGAAGTACATGCAGCATTTAAACCCCTGTGAGTTAGAAATAGACCTGTTCTGCAAAGGACTCCGGGTTGATCCTGACTCTGCAGGGACCGTGAAACTGGCCCGTCGTACGCGAGCCGGTTTGGGGAGTGGGCTGGAACTGGTGTTGGGGGGCAGCTTCAAAGATATTTGGGTAAATGTGCCCGTAATCGAGCCCTTTGCCGAAGAATCGCCCTACACTCTCTATGCCGACAATGGGGACTTCCTGATCAAGAACACAGAACTTTCTCAGAGCTACCCGGTTCGAATTGAACCCGAACCGGAGTGGTATTCGAAGCGAACCTCAAGTGGTCGCCTGATGTCCAAGGTCGGAACGATGCAGGGTACCTACCTTGGCATCTATATCGGGCCCGTCTGTCGCTACTGGAAGAGGGGCGAGCGCGAAAACTGCCAATTCTGCACGACCGGCTTGAATGAAGAACAAGACGAGAGCTGGAAGAAGACGGTGACCGACGTCGTGGAGACTTGCATTGCCGCTCGAAAGGAATCAGGTATCACTTTTGTCCACTTCAACAGTGGTTACCAGGAAGGCCGTGATCTGCGCTTAGCGAGGCCGTTCCTCGAGGCGGTCAAGCAAAGGGCGGGCCTTCTGGTTGGACTGCAGTTAGCTCCGGTTGACGACCTGACTCAATACGATGGTCTGATTGATGCCGGAGTTGATCACTTCTCGTTCTGTTTCGAGTTCATGAGTAACTTTGCCTTCACGAAGTTTTGTCCGGGAAAAGCCAGGACTCTGGGACAGGCTGCGTTTTTCAGGGCGATGGAGTACACCTCAGCGAAATTGGGGAAGGGACGTGTGAGTGGTGAGATAATAGCCGGAGTCGAGCCGATCGAAGAGACGATGAAGGCAATCGACAGCATTACCGACTGTGGAGCCTTCCCCACGATTTGTGTCTTCAGGCCGCTCGAGGGGAGTGACATGGCCATGTACCCCTCGCCCTTCTATGAGGAAATGCGGGAAGTTTTCAAATACATGATCGATCGACTCATTGCCAAGCGGATTCCGATTGGGATTGCGCCCAATATTGAAGTGAGCCTGGTGGTTCAGCCGACTGACGCCCTTTATCTGGCCGACCATGACATTAATTTTCAGCTCTACCGCGCGTACAACAAGGCATTGACCTCGTTGGTGAGACCTTTCTTTAATCGCCGCCTGAAACGCGGTGATCGGAGAATGGAACTGCCGGCTCCCTAGGCCGGATCGGATTCAAGTTACTCGTATGATCCGCTCGTTTGGAGATAAATAGCTATGTCGCATCCGGGAATGCCCTCTCTTTCCTCTGTTGATTTCAGCCGGACACCCTTTGTGGCAATCTGGGAGGCAGCCCGGGCCTGTGACCTCTCCTGCCGCCACTGCAGAGCTGAGGCGATTCCGGATCCGTTACCGGGAGAGTTGTCCACCGAGGAAGGATTCGAGGTCCTTGCTGATCTGGCCGAGATGGGAACCCCGATCATGGTGCTGTCCGGAGGTGATCCGGCGAAGAGACCCGATCTGTGTGACCTTGTCTCTTACGGCAATAGCCTAGGGATGAGAATGGCCACCATTCCCGCCGCTACGCCGCTACTTACGCGAGAACTGGTAGGGTCATTGAAAAAGGCCGGACTTGCACAGATGGCTTTGAGTCTTGACGGGCCGACTGCCGAGGTGCACGATACGTTTCGCCAGGCACCTGGGGCTTTCGATATCACGATTCAGGGAGCGGAATACGCCCGTGATGTCGGACTGCCTTTCCAGATCAATACGACCTTCAGCAGCCACAACTTCAAGTATTTCGGTGAGATGGCATCGATTGTCGGTGAGTTGGGGGCCGTGTTCTGGGAGGTATTCTTCCTCGTGCCGATGGGAAGGGGGCGGGACCTTGGGCAGATGAGT
Organism: Acidobacteriota bacterium; assembly: GCA_030597245.1. Classification (GTDB taxonomy): domain Bacteria; phylum Acidobacteriota; class UBA6911; order RPQK01; family JAPXNP01; genus JAUWTT01. Next base: position 2,323 of record JAUVSF010000122.1, on the reverse strand, counting down.
GCGGAGCAATTCGAAAACCTGTTTTCGAAGTTGGCTGAGTACTCACAGCGAGTGGATTTTATCGTCAAGATCACGGAGGCTCCACACTACCGCAGGTATCTGATGCAGCAACACAGCCGCGGACAGGAAGTGCGGGGAGGTGGTGGCAGACCCCAGGATCGCATAAGCGAGAAGCGGGAGAAGGGCACTCTCCCCTGGCACATGCGTCGCGACTTCGGGCCTGGAGGGAGCATCGGTCTGGCCCCTAAAGGAGTCAATGCTGGTAACGGGCACCTGTTCGTGAGTTATTGCGGTGACATCTACCCGAGTGGGTTCCTACCGCTAACCTGTGGAAACATAAGGGAGACCTCTCTAAAGGAAACCTATCGCACTCATCCTGTCTTCCTGGAACTTAGAGACCTCGACCAGCTCAAAGGCAAATGCGGAATTTGTGAGTATCGCAATATTTGCGGGGGTTCCAGGGCTCGGGCTTTTGCCATGACCGGTGACTACCTGGCAGAAGAGCCGTTCTGCGCTTACGAACCCTGAAGCTGGGCTGGGGACTGGGGGATTGGAGTGTTGGAGTGTTGGGGGATTGGGTCTTGGAGCTGGGAGCTGGGGACTTTCGTGCTCGTGCTCCGCCTGCCCTCCAGAGCCGTGGCGAAGGGGGGTGATCGCCGACTCGTAATCGTCCAAAGAGCGCCGTTCAGTGGTTCATCAGAGCCCACCCTATCGAACAGGAATCGATTACGCGCACGATCACGAGTTGGGGAATTCGGGAGGGCACCAGTCCTTTTCTACCCCTCGTGATCCGTACCCGCGCAGTGCATCTTCTCAATACGCTAGAATGGCGAGGTCTATGAGTACTCGTGTTGCAGTCGTGGGTGGCGGAATCTCCGGGCTTACTACCGCCTATTATTTAAAAAAGGCATCGATCGAACGTGGGATCGAACTTGACATCGATCTATTTGAGAAGTCTCAGAGGCTAGGAGGGGTTATTCGCTCGGAAAGGGTGGATGGGATGCTCCTGGAGGCCGGTCCCGAAGGCTGGGTATCCTACAAGCCCTCCGCCAGGAAACTGGTCAAGGATTTGCAGCTGCAAGGCGAAATCCTGGGTTCCAATGATCATCTTCGCCGCACCTTCATCGTACGTGAGGGACGTCTCACACCGCTTCCAGAGGGGATGGCGTTCCTGGCACCTGTTGATCCTGTCGCATTCTGGAAAGATGCTCCGATGAGCCTGACCGGCAAATTCCGAGCTTCCCTCGAGCCCTTCGTCGCAAAGTCCAAGGGAGAGCTGAGCGTTGGGGCATTCTTCAAAAGGAGGCTCGGCAGAGAGTTCACCGACACATTCGTTGACCCGCTGGTTTCGGCGGTTTATGGAGCAGACCTCGAGCAGCTCAGTATGCCGGTCACGATGCCCGAGTTGTATCGGGTGGAGCAGCGAACGGGTAGCCTTTGGAGAGGTTTGCGGAAGCTCGCGAAAATGACCCTTTCCAGCTCGGTTCTGCTGTCCATGCGTGCCGGGATGTCCAGCCTGGTCGCGCGTCTGGGGAAAGAGTTGCAGGTGGACAGGGTTCACCTGGACGTTAAAGACCTGCGGATTGGTTTCAGCAATGGACTCTATGAGCTGTCCGTTGAGGGGCAGAAGGAAGCTTTTGAGTATTTGGTTGTATGTACACCGGCTCACGCGGCCGCGCAGATACTGGCCGGCGCCTGCCCGGAAATCGCCCCGCTTCTTTTAGAGGTTCCATACGCATCGACTTCTTTGGTCTATCTTGCGTACAAAAAGGATGAGTTTTCTCATCCACTCGACGGATTTGGATTCATTGTCCCGAGTGGCGAGGCACGGGCTGTGGATGCGTGTACATGGGTGAGTACCAAGTTCGATGACCGTTGCCCACCGGAACGGGTCCTATTGAGATGCGCGATCCACGATCGAAGAAGGACTGGACTGCCTGACTCCGACGAAGCTGTCATTGAAAGAGTAGCGACGGAGATTCGCGAGATTCTGGGGGTTTCGTGTCAGCCGGTGTTTGAGCGAGCGTTCCACATTCGTGGGTTGATTCCGCAGCTTCTGGTTGGCCACCAGAAGCGCGTTGAGTTGATTCGCTCGAAGCTTGATTCTCATCCGGGGCTTTTTCTGGCCGGATCCTATTACAGCGGAGTGGGACTGCCCGATTGCATCAGAACCGGGCAGGAAACGGCCGACAAGATCGTGGCTGATGTCACGAACTCGGAGCCTGCGGCGGTAATCGGTGATCGGTAATCGGGGTGGGTTCACCACCAAGGACACCAAGAAAATGTCAGCCCGAGAACAGGATAGTCCTACCGGCATCCGGCA
>JAUVSF010000520.1 GCA_030597245.1 Acidobacteriota bacterium | reverse complement strand
GTCGTGAATCCGCCTGAGAATCTTCGAATGACTTGAGCGCAACCGGGAGAGTTCTCTATTCGTAACGCAATAAACGGCTTGCGAGGGCAAACCGGACTATGTCGGCCCGGCCCCGAAGACCGGTTTTTGCAGTCAGGTTAGCGCGATGGGTTTCGACCGTCCTTTCGGAAATCTCCAACTGTTCTGCGACTTGCCGGTTCGTATAGCCATAGGCGAGAAGTCGACAAATCTGCCGCTCCCTCGGAGTCAGAAGACTTAGGAGGCTGGTATCGGTGGATTCGCCAGGTGCATCCATTCTGAAGCGACCTTCCTCACTCGAAGGGCTACGTCTCGAAGCACTCAGTGGCCAAGAGCGAGCGCTCAGAGCGATCCTTCGAACTTTCTTTCATACTATTATCGCCTCTTGCAGGGGTGGTTTGGCATCCGTGAAAAGGTCCCAATTATCGGCTGCAACTAAGCAGAAAATACGGAGTTCAGGGGATCACTCTGTCCTCAGCAAGCCGTGGTCAATCGCGAACTGAACGATTTCAGCTCGGCTGCTCAGATCGAGTTTCGCTGTGATGTTACTTCGATGAGTCTCGACCGTACGGTCTGAAATACAGAGCTTCTGCGCTATTTCAGTATTGGTGTAGCCATAGGCAAGCAGCGTACATACTCCTTTCTCGCGAGGCGTAAGAACATCCAATCTGCGCGGGGAGGGAGGGCTGGGATCATAAAAGGAGCTGAGCACTCGACCTGCTAACGATGGGTCCACATATCGCTCTCCCCGATAGCTGGAACGGATCGCTTGAACAAGCTCTTTCCCCGTGGACTTCTTGAGCACAAAAGCACGAGCCCCTATCTTAAGGAGTTCCTTTAAATAGAATTCTTCGTCGTGCATCGTCAAGACCACAATCGCGAGGTGTGGCTTTTCCTGGAGGACCGCCTCCGCGACTCTGGCCCCGGAGAGTCCGGGCATTCCCAAATCGAGCAAGAGAACATCCACCTGATTCGTCGAAACGGCTCTAATTGTGTCAAACCCGTCTCCGGTCTCAGCAATTACTTCGATACCATCCTCCTTTTCAAGCAGGCCCCGTATGCCGGCCCGGAACATGGTGTGGTCATCAGCAATTATTGTTCGGATCGCCATCAACTCTTCCAATCTAAGGGAATTGAAACACGTACCGTGGTCCCTCTATTCTTACCAGACTCTACATTGAAAGACCCCCCGCACAGGCTCGTACGCTCCTGCATTCCCAAAAGCCCCAAGCCGTGTTCACTGGAAGGAACAATCTCAGTTGGGTTAAACCCTCGACCGTTGTCTTCCACGAGCAATCTTATCTCGGAATCACTCCGAATCAGTATCAAGCTTGCCTGAGTGGCTTCCGCGTGTCTAATAACGTTCGTGATTCCCTCCTGAGCGATTCTGTAGAGCGTCACTTCAAGCCAGGACGGCAGACGACCAAACCCCTCAGGGGGAATCTGCTTATACCCTAACTGAAGACTTGTGGTCCTCGCAGTCTCCTCAATGTAGCGTCGAAGGGCACTCTCCAATCCGTAATCATCCAGAATCGAAGGTCTCATCTTCCAGGCAAGGCGATGGACCTTGTCTATTAACCTACGAACTCGCGCTTCAATCTCATCCGCCTTCGCTTCCGAGATTTCTATCGCTGCACCCGGTGCATGGCGACCTCCATTGGAAAGATCGGTCTGAAATGACAAGAGGAGGGCTGAAAGCGACTGGCCAAGTTCGTCATGAAGCTCCAACGATATGGCTCGTCTCTCCTCTTCCTGAGATTGAACCAGCCGCTCCAGCAGGGAAAGCCTGATTTTCTCCTTTTCCTCCAGGTCGTCACAGTGTCTTTTGAGGCTGGTAGTCATTTCTCTGAACGAACGAGCCAGCCTCCCAATTTCATCCGGCCCTTCCAGGGCTTCAAATTGGCTCGTATCCTGGTTGGGGCTGATGCCGGAAACGAGTTCTGTCAAGCGACGGATCCGGCTTATCACTACACGGTTCATGAGGGCACCCAGAACCAGCAAGATGGTAACCAGGGCCAGCCCAGCTTTCCACAGCATATCCCTCAAGATGGTGTTTGCCTTCTGGTTAAACCCTGCTGTCGAGAAGTCCACCAACAGCACCCCAAGCCGGTCTTCTCCAGCCGAGTGACAACGCCGACATTGCGGTGAGTTTGGAATAGGTTGGGCGTGTCGAAGAATAGGCTCTCCCGCCAATTCCAGGAATTCTGAGCGGGGAGGGACTCGGTTGTTCAAATGACAACCCTTGCAGCCTGGTTGTTCCAAGCTGAACTGACGGCCCAGGATCTCCCGGTCAGAGGAGAATCGAACGCGGCTGGATCGATCCAGAATCATGATTCTATCGACTTCGGACTCGCGTGCCAAAGTCTCAGTTGCACCCTGAAGAAGCTCCGGATGGTTACCCAGCATGGCAAGCTGAAGAAGACTGTTCAGGGTGACCCGGGCAACGCCTTCAGAAGCCTGTTTCGCTTCCTGCAGCAGTTGAGCCCTGTAATAGCGATAATCCGTTACCAAATACAGGGTCGAAAGGAGGAGAATCGTTCCTATAACTCCAGACGCGATCTTGAAATGAAGGCTATGAAACACTCTGTGTGTCAAGCTGCCTCGTCCTATGCCTGTCACTTTTCCGGTTCATGAGTCTCCTGGTTCCATAATGAAGCATCTGTCAAGCCCGGTGACAAATGAACTGACAAGTGACAAATGCTGGATACGTCGGCGCCAAATCGTAAATCGAAAATCGTAAATCCCAGATGCCGGGCCTGCCCTCCATAGCTCGAAGAGCGAAGGTGCTTTCCCGGGGCAGCTACTCCTCTTTGACAGGCTGTCCAGTGGAGTCGAGCTGTTTGATTTTCAGGCCCAAGGCTAAAAGAATCAGGAAAATGAAGACCAACGAAACCGCAAGCCCTTTGAAGCGAAAAGCTAACTCCTCGAGGGCCTGCAACCCTGCTACTTGTCCTGATTCCGCATGAGCAAGGCCGGACTCATATTTCTCGACAAACGCGCTCTCCTCGCCGGTTGAGAAAGCATGTACCAGCACCTGCAACTCAATTTGTGCATCAACCGCGGCCTCGATATCCATCAACGCATCGCCTATTTCCACGCCCCCTCTCTTGGCACGAAGAACAGTCCTCTGTCCCTCGGCAATCTGCAGAGAAAGATTGCGAAACTGCTCCACATAATGACCGGCAACTTCATCCGCCCTGCTCTCCGATCCAGGGAGGTGACAGTCTGCGCACTGGACAACAGCGTGGTCTACCATTTGCTGGTTTCGGCCGTCTGTTATCTGATAAACGCTCTTGCCGATACGAAGTTTTTCGAACAGAGCCGCAAATTCAGGACGGAGTTGACTGTCGTCTCCCTGGGAGCCGGGCAACGTGTGATTCGGCAACTCCAAAGCTCGATCCACAAGCCAGTTGAAAAGTTCTTCGCCAGCCAACCCTAGAAAAGCCCCTTGACTCAGAACCTCCTCCCGGGCCGTCTGATAGGCGCTCCCACCGCCAGGGAGAATGGAAGCGTCATCTGGACCGGCACGTTCGTGGCAGTATGAGCAGGGGGTTTCCGGCAGACGCCCGAACATGGCCAGGGTGGGCCGCATGACGCCATGATTCCCGTGGCAGGTTGCACACTCGGTGAAAGAAGTTAAGTTCGTAACAGGTGCGACGCTGGAGTCCTCAACGTGACAAGCCTCGCAGCCGTCGGCTCCGGCATCTGCGATGAACATGTTGTGGGTTTGAAAGCCCTCGTGCTTCGAGCTTTCTCGGAAGAGTTCTGCTTCTCGCCCATGACAGTGTCCGCAGACAAATGAGATCGAATCAACTCCGGGCGGGGTGGCTCCATGGTTCCCGTGGCAGTCGTTAC
>JAUVSF010000666.1 GCA_030597245.1 Acidobacteriota bacterium | reverse complement strand
GTGGCTGAGCGGAAGAGAGAAAACGTTCTACCTCGACTTGGAGTTATCGTCAGATGCGGCAAAACTCCGCTATGCAGAGGATTTCCTGCGGGCACACCGCGGAGAAACGGTTTGTCTGGACGAGATTCAGCGTACACCCGACATCTTCAAGGTATTACGCGCCTTGTGTGACGAGACCGGGCAACCCGGACAGTTTCTCATACTCGGTTCTGCTTCACCGGACTTGCTGCGCCAGACATCCGAAACTCTTGCGGGGCGTATTGGCTATATCGAACTGACACCGTTCACTGAGACAGAGGTAGGGCCAGAGCACTGGGAACGTTTGTGGTTGCGTGGTGGGTTTCCCCGCAGCTACCTGGCCCCGAACGATGTGTTGAGCGGTGCCTGGTTGGAGAGCTTCATCCAGACCTTTCTTGAGCGAGATATCCCTCAACTGGGCATACGCGTGCCCGCTGTTAGCTTGCGTCAGTTTTGGCAGATGTGTGCACATCTCCATGGAGATTTGTGGAACCACGAAAAGGTCGCTTCGTCACTCGGTGTTTCGGGAAAGACAGTCCGTCATTACCTGGAGATTCTGGAACAGGCGTTCATGCTTCGTCGACTCCCACCGTTTCAGGCAAACGTGAAGAAGCGCCTTGTGAAAGCACCCCGTGTCTATGTCCGGGATTCGGGAATACTGCACCGATTGCTGCGAATCGCCGGCACGGATGAACTGGCGGGACATCCTGTAAGGGGCAACTCCTGGGAAGGATATGTCCTGGAACAGGTCGCTTCTGCCGTGCCGGATGCTGAACTTTTCTTCTACCGTACTTCAGCAGGCGCCGAAATCGATCTCGTCGTACGGCGTGGATCGGCGACTATCGCCGTTGAGATGAAGGCCACGTCAGCACCGCAACTCACCCGGGGATTCTGGTCTGCGAGATCCGATTTGGCACCGGATCACACATGGATAGCCGCACACGTGGAGAAGGCATATTCGATCGAGAAAAGTATCGACGTAGCACCACCGTCTATCATCTGCAGCGAGCTTGAGGCTTCTATTGCATAAATGGAGCCGGTGACTGGTTGATAAGAGTGCGAAAGGGGACAGACTGGTTCTCTGGTATCCGGGACAACTGAATGGTGGCTCTGGTGAATGTTGGTGTCGTGCGAGCAGTTTGGAGGCCGCTGCTGATTTTCGCCGTCTGCACGTCCCTTCAGGTTTCGCCTCGCGCCGCAGAAGAGATCGAGGCGCTTCGCGCTTCGGATCCTCCTCGGATCGACGGCCTGCTGGACGACCAGATCTGGAAGGAATCGCCTCAGGTGAGGCGCTTCATCCAGACCGAGCCGATGCTTGGGGATCCGGCAAGCGAGCCCACCGAGGTCTGGCTGGCTCTTGATGACCGGAATCTCTATATCGCCTTTAGATGCCATGACGACCCATCGACCATAACCGCCAAGGAGTTGGCCAGAGACGTCAGTCTCGGGCAGGATGACCGAGTCCAAGTCATGCTCGACACCTTTCTGGACGGCAGAAACGCCTACTGGTTCCAGATTGGTCCCAGGGGATCAATCGGAGATGCTCTCGTGAGTGAGAATGGAGAGCGCTTCAACAAGCAGTGGGACGGTCTCTGGAACGGCAAGGCCGTCATCAATGCAGGCGGTTGGGACGCTGAGATCGTAATTCCCTTCAAGACCCTGCGTTTCCGTCCCGGGCAGACGCGTTGGGGGGTCAAACTGATTCGCCATATCAAGCGCCGGGAGGAGGTTGCGTATTGGCCCGAGACCGATCTCGACTCCTTTCGGTTCCAGGTCTCTGATGCCGGGGTGATCTCAGGAATGGAAGGGATGACTCAGGGAATCGGACTCGATATACAACCCTATGGCCTCGTTGGCTACAATCAGTTCACTAATGGGGAAAACGAGCCTGTGCTGGACGCTGGGCTGGACGCCTTCTATCAGCTCACTTCAGGCCTGAGCACCGCTCTCACCATCAATACCGACTTCGCGGAAACGGAAGTGGACCTAAGACAGATCAATCTGACCCGGTTCCCTCTCTTCTTCCCGGAGAAGCGCGATTTTTTCCTGGATGGAGCCAACTACTTCGACTTCGGCTCATCTCAACAGCGATTGATTCCTTTCTTCTCGAGACGGATCGGCCTCGATCCCGAAGGTAATCCGATCCCGATTCTCTGGGGCGGAAAGCTCACCGGCCAGCAGGGGAACTGGAATATCGGGGTTCTCGGCATCTCGGATGATCCCAGAGATGCCGGTCGCAGGGATTTCTTCGTAGGACGGGTTTCCCGGAATCTGGGAGCCCAATCTTCTCTGGGAATGATCTACACTCATGGGAATGCGTTGGGTGACGCAACCAATCAGCTCGTTGGAGCAGACTTTCGCCTGGCTACCTCCACCTTCAAAGGCAGCAAGAATGTTTCTCTCGGCCTTTTTGCGCTCAAATCCTTCACTGAAGATCTCTCCGGACGTGGCACCGCACTCGGCGTTCAGTTCCTCTATCCGAACGATTTTCTTAAAGTTGAAGCCGGATTCCAGCAGATCGAGGAGAACTTCGTGGCAGGTGTGGGCTTTGTTCCTCGAAAGGATATTCGTAACTACCGTGCGAGCACTCGCTTGGGACCAAGGCCTCAAAGACTGGGTATCCGACAGGTGACGTTCGGTGGCGGCATCGACTACATCACCGACCTCGAAGGTCTCCTGGAAACTCGGGAGATTTCGCTTCTTCCCTTTGCCTTGCGTTTTGACAGCGGCGACGAGGTCGGATTCGATGTGACATGGCTATACGAGTACCTG
>JAUVSF010000061.1 GCA_030597245.1 Acidobacteriota bacterium | reverse complement strand
CTCCAGGGTGAGTCCCAATTCGAGTCCCAGCTTCGATGCGACCGACCAGAGGGCTTTATTGCGAGGAGTTTCTTCCATTGGGGGTCTGTCGAGGCCACCAGTGACCTCGATCTTCACACCGGATTGAACAGGCCGAATATTTCGAATCTCATCATCCAGCCTTTTGCCGTCGGAAAGAGAAGAGACTCGGACATCAACCTGTGCGGTACAGAGTTCAGGAATCATGTTTACGCGGGTTCCTCCCTCTACCATCCCAACGGTGACAGTTGTACCGTGAGCATGGTCGTTTAACGAGTGAAGCTTCTGGATTACATGAGAGAGTTCGAGAATGGCGCTCACTCCGTTTTCAGGTTCGACACCTGCATGGGCAGACTTACCCCGAATCGTGATCTCATAGACGCCAACGCCCTTACGCGTGGTCTTAAGCTTTCCGGTTGGACCGGCTGAGGGTTCGGGTACGAAGACGCGGTTGGCGCGACGAGCCAAAAGCTGAATCCGATTCCTTGATTCTTCGCTCCCGAGTTCCTCGTCTGATGAAATAAAAATCACAGGCGTGACTGAGGGTACTATATCCAGTTCATGAAGAGCTCTGAGACCCCAAATGAACTGAACGAGCCCTCCTTTCATGTCGTAGACTCCAGGTCCCCGCACAGTATTTCCGTCGATTTCAAAGGGCATCGAGTTTAACGTACCAGTAGGCCAAACAGTGTCTGCATGGGCAAGAAGAAGTTGATACGGAGCGGCTCTCTTGCGATTTTTCGGGCGGGCGTAGAATTGGCCGCCACTTGTGCGCCCCGACAGCAGAACCGTGTCATATTGCATTCCCTCAAGAGGTTCTGCCAGGAGATCGAAAACGGCTTTCTGTGATTCGGGTTCAAGGGACGGCGATTCGGCTAAAACGAGATCTCGGAGAAAAGCCAGAATCTCAGGTTTCTGCCGTGTTAAGTAATTGAGAAGCTCCTTGCCCAGACTTTGCACCTTATGTACCTGCTTTTCTTCGTCTGATACGGGTTTCTGTTCCATTCCAACCTGCTGATTCGGTTTCGACGGAGAGCGCTGACTCAGACAGATTCGCCGCGAGACATTGTAACAAGTCAGCGCGGAAGAGTGCCTGGTCGGAAATGTTGAGAATCCATTTGGGACATCTGTTGAAGCTGCTGTCCCGGTACACTACACTGGACCTGCGAGAGACGTGGGTAAACTGATACGGTGACTCGAGGCCAAGGCTGGATGCGTTGTAGGAATTCGTGGCCTGCGTGAGGTTGCGGCCTTGAGAGATGAGCCGTTTTGGAACCGGGATAACAAGACTCGACTGCATAGAGCCGAGTTAAGAAAAGGAAGAACGTGAAAGGAGGAAGCTAGCAATGACGAATGATGTGCTGGAGAATGCCCGCAGCCACTTTGAGAATCTGGGGACAGAGCAGCTGGAGCGTGTGGAAAAGATGAAGGAGGCCCAGGACTGGATCGACTACTCCTCGCTCGAGCCGATCATCATAGGGGTGTGTTGGGGTGATGGAATCGGACCCATTATTTCTCAGGACACACAGAGAATCCTTGAATTTATTCTTGAGGATGAGGTCAAGAATGGGAAGGTCGAGTTCCGCACGATCGACGGTTTGACTATTGAAAACCGAGCTGAGCATCGGAAGGCCATTCCCGACGATGTGCTTGAGGAATTGAAAGCCTGCCACGTGATCCTCAAAGCTCCGACAACGACTCCTGAGAAAGGGGACCAGTGGCCTAACATTGAAAGCGCCAATGTTGCCATGCGCCGGTATTTGGATCTGTTTGCCAATGTTCGGCCGGTCAAGGTGCCAAAGGAAGGGATTGACTGGATCTTCTTTCGTGAGAACACCGAAGGTGCCTATGTGCTCGGAAGCAAAGGAATCCAGGTCACGGAAGATCTGGCTTTTGACTTCAAGGTGATCACGAAACAGGGTGCCGAGCGGATCATCCGCATGGCTTTCGAGTATACGAAAAACAACAACATCAATAAGTTAACCGTTGTGACGAAAGCCAATGTCGTCAAAACCACCGACGGCCTTTTTCTGGACACCGCGGCCCGAGTCGGCAAAGAGTACCCGGATGTCGAATGGGAAGGCTGGTATATCGACATTATGACGGCCAAGCTGATTGATCCCAAACGACGAACACAGTTCAGAGTCATGGTGTTGCCGAACCTCTACGGAGATATCCTCACCGACGAGGCAGCAGAGTTTCAGGGTGGAGTCGGAACGGCAGGTAGCGCAAACATTGGCAAGCGGTATGCCATGTTCGAGGCGATTCACGGTAGTGCTCCACGAATGATGCGCGAAGGCCGGGGCCAGTATGCCGACCCCAGCAGCCTGATCCGCGCGGCAGCGATGATGCTTCGCCATATTGGCTTTGCCAGGAAGGCGGAGACGCTTGAGATGGCGCTCGACATATGTGGGCAGTACGAAAAGAGGATCTCCATTACGGGTCGTGCCGATGGGTGCACGGCCGCAGAACTCGGTGAGTATCTGATGGAGACCATGAAAGATCCGGAACTGAAGAACCGGTGGACTGCAGCCGTTGAATGAGGTTGCGCCGGCTGGAAGTGCAGAGTCGAACCCGCTCGGATGAAGTTGCTTCTCCAGGCGGAGACGCTGCCGGGTTAAGAGGGTTTTTGAGAGAAGTGCCTTGAGAAACAAGGAGGAACGATCATGCTAAACAAAATTGGACTAATCGGGGGCGGCAATATTGGTGGCGTCCTCGCACAGGAACTGTGCCGACGGAAGCTTGCTAAGTCAGTTGCCCTGATGGACATCAAGGAACCGGACCTGGCAAAGGGAAAATGCCTCGACATCGCCGAAGGAACGCCCTTGATAGGGACAGACATTGAGCTCGTCGGCGGTAGAGAGTATGACGTGCTCGAAGGTTCGGAAATCGTCATCAATACAGCGGGTGTCCCGCGGACCAAGAGACCGGACGGGTCGATTCCGACTCGAGAAGAACTGCTTGCCACCAACTTGCGGATTACCGATCAGGTGGCAGCCGGCATCAAGAAACACTGCCCTGAAGCGATTGTCGTTTCCGTTGCGAATCCGCTGGACGCGATTGTATACCGGCTTTACCAGCAACTGAGCCCACCGAAAAGCAGGTTGATTGGCATGGCCGGGGCACTCGATTCATCTCGATATCGCTATTTTGTCGCTCAGGCGGCTGGAGTATCGGTTGAAAACGTCGAAGCTATCGTGCTGGGTGGCCATGGGGACACCATGGTCCCGATCCGGAGTTGTTGTCGGATCGCCGGCATGCCGGTTGAGAAGTTCGTAGATGCTGAGACGCTGGAGGGTATCGAAAGCCGCACCCGAAAGGCGGGCGGGGAGATCGTAGGCCTGCTCGGCATTGGCTCGGCTTTCGTATCACCTGCATTATCGGCGCTCGACATGGTGGAATCGATCGTTTTCGACAAGAAGAAGATCATCCCATCCTGTGTGCTTCTGGAGGGAGAATATGGAGTCAACGGACTCTTTGTCGGGGTTCCAACCCTGATTGGAAGAGGCGGCATCGAAAAGATCATTGAAGTAGAGCTGACTGAAGCAGAGAAGGAAGGATTCAAACGATCGGTTGCCGCTGTTCAGAAGACCGTGGACGAAGTCGCGGCAATGGGCTAGCGAACGCGATCTGGAATTGGAGAAAGAAAAGCCCGGGGTTTTAGCGCTTCGAGCTCGGCCGCTTGCGGGCTGAGCAACAGGCGCCGGGTTACTCCGGGCTTTTGGCTTTTCAACTTGCTGGAATGCCGTAACCTTTTGCCGCAGAATCAGATCAGGGCAAATCCTCAAGCTTGACGGCGGTTCCGTAAACCAACAACTCTGCAGCGCCCGACATGATTTCCGAAGTTGCGAAGCGAACGGTGATAATGGCGTCGGCGTCGAGTTCCCGGGCCTCGTTGAGCATCCTGTCAATGGCCTGTTCCCGAGCTTCTCCCATGAGCTTAACGTATTCGTGAATCTCGCCCCCAACCAAGGTACGCAGGAACGCCAGAATGTCCCCTCCAATGTGTCTGGCACGGATCGTACTCCCCCGAACGATCCCCAGCGTCTTGATTACCCGCTTCCCAGAGATTTCGTCTGTTGTCACTACCATCATTGTTGGACTCCCTTGTAGCGGTCAGTTCGACTTTCGCGAATTCTCCGGCAGAGTACCGAAAAGAAGAGAAGAGCGATACCGACAAATATGCCAAAAACGAGAATCTTCTGGAAGAGCGGTTCGGAAGGACTCACTGCGTACTGGAAAAAGGCATAGCACACCGTTGTGATCGACCAGACAACCAGGATCAGCCAGCCAAAGCCTCGGCTTATATTCTCCAGGATCGTGTTTTCCATGTTCTTCCACTCCTGTTTGTCGGGTTGCCGGAATTCCATATTCCGGGCCGCCTCCTGGGTCGTTGCCAGTTCCGTGAGGACTTGCCGGCAAACTGAGCATGTTTCCAAATGAAGCTCCACCCGTTGAGCCTCCTGTTGGGTGAGCTCACCATCCAAATAACCAGAAAGGTAGACCTCAATCTCTTTGCAATCCATCAGTTCTTCATACTCAGGGCTGCAGCTAGATTCTTGCGCGCATGGTGTAATCGAGACATCACCGTTCCCAGCGGAATATCGACGATTTGGGAAATCTCGACATAGCTATGGCCCTGATAGTCTTTCAAGAAGATGATCTCCCTCTTCTCGGGGCTCAGACTCTGGAGAGCGTCCCAGACCTCACCTTTCAATACCCTCTGCACGGTTCGTTCAGCTGAATACGGGTCTGGAACCTCCTCTGGAAGCCCATCTGGTGAGATTCGCTTTCTCTTCCTGATCATGTCAATGGACAAGTTCCTCACGATGGTCAGAAGCCAGGGTCCAAATCGTTTCTGAACCTTGAACTTTCCGAGATTCTGGTAGGCCTTGATGAACGCATCCTGCACCACATCCTTCGCTTCTTCCGGATTCCTCAGGTACTGGTATGCGAGTGCGAACGCGCGTCCTCGATGACGCACAAAAATCTCACCGTATGCTGCGGTCTCTCCAGCCAGTACTTTCTGCAATATCTCAGCCTCCGTCGGTTCAGCGTCAGCCGCCGACGTTCTGAGTACGGCGTTGTCCAGGTTCTTATTCAACTGCACGATGATATAGGAGCAACGGACTGGGAACCAGCCGGCATTCCAACTCCCAATTCCCAACTCCCAACTCCCAACCCCCAACTCTCAACTCTCAACTTCCAATTCCCAATTCATTAGAGTGGCCAGATCAGAGGAATGAAGATGCTGGCAATGATCAGGAGAATGACGTTCAAAGGGATTCCGACTTTCAAGAAATCGGAAAACTTGTAACCTCCTGGCCCATACACCATCAGGTTCGTGTGATAGCCAAACGGCGTAAATAGGGAGGAGGATGCAGCGAAGGTGATAGCCATGAGGAACGGAGTGGGACTGACTCCCAGGCTCTGAGCAGAAGCCACCCCTATCGGAACCAGAATAATGACGGCAGCATTGTGGGACATGATCCCGGCGAAAACAGTCGATAGGAGGTAGAAAATGGGTATGATGGCGACGATTCCGAGAACCTCGGTCAGATCGAGCAACCCGTTGGCAACGAACGCAGCTGTCCCTGTTTTCTCCATCACGATGCCCAGTGGAATCACGCCTGCGAGGAGGAAGATCACAAACCAGTCGATAGCTTCGTAGGCATCCTGCAGCTTGAGGCAGCCGGAAAGGATCATAGCGAGACAACCCACTATTGCCGATACCAGGATGGGGGCCAGTCCCAAGGCTGCTGTTGCTACCACGCCTGCTACGACGACGAAAGCACAGACTGCTCTGTCGCTCCTCACTGAGGGAAGGTCCTTCTCCTGAATGGTGAGGAAATCCGTAGCCTTGTGGAGGCGCTCCAGGAAGCCGGTTCTTCCCTGGAGAAGTAAGCTGTCTCCCGCCTCCAGCTTAATGACTCCCAACCTGTCTCGGATGGTCTTCCCCTGCTTGCGAATGGCCAGGACAAATGCTCCGTATTCGTTCCTGAAATCAGCTTCCTTCAGGGTAAGGCCGACGAGCCGGGAGCTCGGGGAGACAACCGCCTCCACCAAACTCTTGTCTTCGGAAGTCAGATCCTTGTCGCCGTACTTGACTTCCGACCGAAGTGAGAGCCCCTCCAGATTGTTCATTTCCATGATCGCCTGAATCGCTCCCTCAATGACAAGGACGTCTCCCTGCTGTATCCGAGTGTCGCGAATGCCGGCGGTAATGCGTTGATCTTCGCGGAGGATTTCGAGAATGCTGACGTCGTACCTCTCTCGGATTTTTGCCTCAGTCGGTGTCCTCGAAATCAGTGGCGATTTTGGCTCAACGATTACCCGGGTCAGGTAGTTACCGATGTCATATTTCTGGGTGAGCTCCTTGGGCCCAATTCTCCCCGGAAGAACCTTTCTTACAAAAAAGAAGAGATAGATCATTCCAACAGCAAAGAAGATCAGGCCGAACTTCGATAGCTCGAACATCGCAAACTCG
Source organism: Acidobacteriota bacterium (assembly GCA_030597245.1). Classification (GTDB taxonomy): domain Bacteria; phylum Acidobacteriota; class UBA6911; order RPQK01; family JAPXNP01; genus JAUWTT01. The sequence goes on along the minus strand of JAUVSF010000061.1, from coordinate 8,819 downwards.
CCCAGGCCTCGCTCTGCTGCCATGGAGCTGACCAGGATGTTCGTTGAGGTGCCAATCAATGTACAGGTGCCCCCAACGATGGAAGCAAACGAGATCGGCAGCAAGAGCTTGGTGGGACTGATGTTCTGCTGCCGCGCGACTGTAAGAGTGATCGGAATGAACACGGCGACGGCCGCGGCATTGTTGATAAAAGCGGATATTGTTCCGACAGCGAGCATGAGAATGACAAACATCCTCGTCTCACTTGAGCTTCCATAGCGGATCAGCCTCTGAGTCACCCAGTTGACGGCTCCGGTTCTCACCAGACCTGCACTCAGGATGAACATAGCCGCAATCGTAACTGTGGCCTTATTCGAGAAACCTGAAATCGCTTCTCCCGGAGTGGGAAAAGTCGGTCTGAAGAGCCCGATAACCATCAAGGTTCCCAGGATCAAGAGGGCTACCATATCCGCCCTGAGCTTTTCGGAAGCAAAGATAACAAGCGCCGCAACTACAATCGCAATAACCAGGATGATGTCAAGATTTTCCACCATTGCCCCTCCGCTTGCTGAACGAGGTCGAAGGCCTATTCAGATCCACTCCGTCAGAGAATGAATCACCGGCGTTTTTGAATCCGAAAGCGATTGTACTGACTCGGACTGCTGACGGAAAGCCCGAGGTTCATCAACGTTTGGCCAAAGGGACTCGGCGATTCGGTTTGAATGCGTGTTCAACCGGGGATTCCGGTGCGGATGTAAGGCACTGAAAAGGCCAAATCACCGTTTTGAGCTGTGTGGATATTCACCCATTTACTGAGTCTATTGCCCCATTGGAAAGTGCACAAAATGGCGAGTAACAACAACATTGAAGTGCTGTCTCAGGCCCCTAAATTGCATGTATCTCAGGGTTGAAATTTAGGATTCTCTTCAAGCGTTGGAGGGGCAACGGTATGACTCGTAAAGAGTTTGTTTGACTTAACCAGGGAATGGGAAGGAGAGAGGTGTGTCTATGAGTGAGAAAGAGTTGAAGACACCACTGGTTGACGAGCTGGAAGAAGGACCATGGCCCAGCTTTGTCAAAGAGATCAAGAGCCTTGACAATCCGAAAGCAAAAGATCTTCTTGGCGTGCTGGAACGATCCTACCGGGACAAAGTCGGGCACTGGAAACACGGGGGCCTGGTCGGGGTGATGGGGTACGGTGGCGGGGTTATCGGCCGCTACAATGATCTCCCCGATGAATTCCCGGAGGTGGCTGCGTTCCACACCCTCCGTGTTAACCATCCTGCAGGGTGGTTCTACACGTCCGATGTACTCCGAAAACTGTGTGATGTGTGGGAAGAACATGGTTCCGGTTTGACCAACATGCATGGTTCGACGGGAGACATCATCTTCCTGGGGTGCTCAACCGAAGAATTGGAGCCCACGTTTAAAAAGTTGACGGAACTGGGTTTTGATCTAGGGGGATCAGGCTCCTGCCTGAGAACGCCTAGTTGCTGTAACGGAATGGCTCGTTGCGAGTGGGCCTGTTACGACACGATGGCACTGACCTACGACCTTACAATGGAATATCAGGACGAACTTCACCGTCCTCCCTTTCCGTACAAGTTCAAGTTCAAGATGGCCGGCTGTGCGAATGACTGCGTGGCATCGATTGCCCGGGCGGATATGTCGATCATCGGTACTTGGAAGGATGAAATCCGGATCGATGCGGATGCTGTCAAAGAGTACGCAGAAGCGGGTGACCTTGACATTCTCGTAGACGTTGTCTCCCGCTGCCCTACGAAGTGTATGAGTTGGGATGGGCAGGAGCTTTTGATCGACGATGCCGATTGTGTCAAGTGTATGCACTGTATCAATGCGATGCCAAAGGCTCTTGCACCCGGGAAGGATCGTGGAGCTACGATTCTGGTTGGATCAAAGGCACCCATCATCGGTGGAGCACTGCTTTCTTCTGTGATGGTTCCTTTCCTGAAGATGGAGCCGCCGTATGAAGATCTGAAGGAACTGGTAGACGCCTTGTGGGAGCTTTGGGGCGAACACGGGAAGAACCGGGAGCGGATCGGTGAGTTCATTCAGCGTATCGGTCTTGGCAATTTTCTCGATCAAATTGGCCTGGACCCAACACCGGAGATGATTGCTCAGCCTCGTGCGAATCCCTATATCTTCTATGAGTTGGACGATGAAGATGAGTACGAAGATGATGAAGATTAGTGATCACAGCTGGTCAATGGAAAAATAAGGAGCATTAGCCATGTCTACTAATTTAAAGAAAAGAGTGACCGACATCGGCCCGCCACATTATGAGCAATTTCTTCCGCCGATCATCAAGGAGAATTATGGGAAGTGGAAGTACCACTACTTCATGAGGGCGGGTGTGATGGTTCATGTCGGTGAATCAGGCGACCAACTGTACACTGTTCGTGCAGCCAGTCCCCGCCTCTGCAGTGTTCACACCATCCGTTTCTTTGCCGATCTTGCTGATGAATTCTGTGACGGCTACCTTCGATTTACGAGCCGCAACAACGTCGAATTCCTGTTGAGTGATGAGAGCAAGGTGGAACCGTTGATCGAACGACTTGCCAAGGAGGGTTTTCCGGTCGGCGGTTTTGGCAATTCAATCAGCAATCCAGTCCACACGCAGGGTTGGATTCACTGCCACTCGGCCGCTTCAGATGCTTCCGGTGTTGTGAAAGCATTGATGGACGATCTGTTCGAGTACTTTGCTGAGCCGAAACTCCCTGCGAAGCTGCGTTTGGCATTTGCCTGCTGTCTGAATATGTGTGGTGCCGTGCACTGCTCGGACATAGCGATTCTGGGTGTTCATCGGAGAATCCCGGAGATCAACAACGAAACGATTCGAGCCCAGTGTGAAATCCCGACAACCGTCGCCTCCTGTCCGACCGGTGCAATCAGGCCCACCACCGTTAATGGAACTAAGTCCGTCGAAGTTATCGAAGAGCAGTGTATGTTTTGTGCAAACTGCTACACGGTCTGTCCCTCAATGACCCTGAATGATCCTGAGATGGACGGCCTTTCGATCTGGGTCGGCGGAAAGGTGAGTAACGCGAGAACGGAGCCGAAGTTTTCCAAACTCGCTATTCCCTACATTCCGAATAATCCACCGCGTTGGCCGGAAGTCGTTGAGGCGGTCAGGAATATTGTCGAAGTCTATGCCGCGGGCGCGCAGAAGTTTGAGCGACTGGGAGAATGGATCGAACGGATCGGTTGGCCCAAGTTCTTTGAGTTAACCGGGATCGAGTTCACCAAATATCACATCGACGACTTCAGCCACGCAGGAGAGACGTTTAAGAGGTCGCTCCATTTCCGTCAATAGTAGGAGGCCTACCATGAGCGAAGAGGTCAGTGTTCAGGAAGTCGCTGATGCCATGTACCAACTGGTCAAAGAGACCTACGGCAAGAAGAACCTGAAGCCGATGGATCTCACCAAGGCCATGTTCAGCCAGTATGGCAGAGACCGGTGCTCCAAGCAGACCTGTAAGGCGGCGATTCGTGAGTTGATTGACAACGGGCGTTGTATTTACTCCTATATCGGAGGCAGCTACGTAACCTTGCCGCCGGAATCATAGGTCCTGCCTGGGTTTGGTTCCCCCTGGCGGGTGCTTCTGGCATCAACCGGGGGGACACGGAGAGGGGTCTGGGGAAATCAGTGGGCTGAGGACAAAACTCGGCCCTGTTTTTGATGGGGCAGAGGTCCGGAAACCGGATTACACGATCCGTGTGCTTCCCCTGATTCCAGAGACCTTGCTTCTGCTTGTAACGGATTAACAATGGGTGCGTTTCATTTGCCTAGGGTGGTTATCGCAGGGCTCTCCGGGGACGGTGGGAAGACACTGGTCTCGCTTGGGCTGGTGGGTGCGTTTCGAAAAGCCGGCCTTCGAGTGGGAGGTTTCAAGAAGGGTCCGGACTTTATAGATGCGGCTTGGCTGGCAAGAGCGTCCGGCCAGGTAGCCCGGAACCTGGATACCTTCCTGATGCCAAAGGAGGCTGTCGTTGAGTCCGTAGCCGGAAGTGCAGGGAAATGTGATATTGCGGTTATTGAGGGCAACCGAGGGTTATTCGATGGTTTCGATTTTAAGGGTTCTCATTCCACAGCGGAACTTGCGAAGCTCATTTCCTCTCCAGTTGTGTTAGTCGTAGACACCACCAAGGTTACACGGACCGTTGCGGCCCTGGTCATGGGGTGTATTGCTCTTGACCCCGAACTTCCGCTCGCGGGTCTGGTGCTGAATCGGGTTGGAACTGTGCGCCAGGAGAATCTTATTCGCCGCGCGATTAAGGAAGAAGTCGGTCTTCCGGTACTGGGGGCGGTTCCGAGGCTGGAAGATCAACACTTACCGAGCCGACATCTGGGTTTGGTTACGAGTGTAGAACACCCTGAAGCTGATGCGGTTTTGGAGAAGGTGGCGGAAGTTGTGCGCTGTAATGTTGATGTGGATGCTCTGATTGAGCTGGCTCGCAGAGCGCCGAAGCTGGAGGCCGCAGACAAACAGCGCAGCACTCCCAGGGTGGAGAACCGGGTACGAATCGGAGTCCTCAGAGACAGGGCGTTTTCTTTTTACTACCCGGAGAATCTGGAAGCGCTCGAGGCAGCAGGTGGCGATATCGTGGAGATCTCCCCGCTGCAGGACGACCATGTTCCTGAAATTGATGCACTTTACGCTGGAGGCGGATTCCCAGAAGTCTATGCAAAGGATCTTTCAGCGAATGTCGCCTTCCGTGAGGCATTGGCTCGTCTGATTCGGGAGGGCTTGCCTGTATGGGCCGAATGTGGGGGCCTGATGTACTTGTCGGAGAAGCTCGTGATGGGGAGTGAGAGTTATCCGATGGTGGGAGTGCTTCCGGTTGTGGTTGAACAAACCAAGAAACCTCAAGGTCATGGTTACGTGCAGGCTCAGGTAGACCGGAAGAACCCTTTCCTTGCAACCAGTACCCAGCTTGTGGGGCACGAGTTCCACTATTCTCGCCTCATCAACGGGAATCAACCTCTGAGGACGGCGCTAAAGCTGAATCGAGGTGTTGGTGTCGGGCAGGGACGTGATGGGATCCAGGAATACAGTGTTCTGGCCTCGTACACTCATAGTCACGCGCTGGGAGTTCCCGGCTGGGGTGAAGGAGTGGTACGGGCTTCCAGCAGAGGGGAACCAAATTGAGTCTGCGGACGGAGGTGCGCGCAGCTGTGGAAAGCGGAATGCAGGGGAACTTCGAGGCGATTGAAAACATGGTCTCCCAGCAACCTGGGTCGGTTCGATTCCTGCTTGGAATGACCTATCACTCTGATGAGGGAAGAAGAAGAACGGCTGCTAAGGCGATTGCGATTGCCGCGCAGTATCACCCAAAACTGGTGAAGGCGGTGGTTCGAAGGCTGATCTGGGCGATGAATGACGAATCGGGGACAAATGCGTTGACGGCACCGGATGTTCTGCTTGAGATTGCCCGGGTCCACCCGGAGATCCTGTTGCCCGTAGTGCCTGACATGACTCGGCTGGCAACCGACGAGGGGCTACACGATGGGCTTGCGTCTGCTCTCAAGGTAGTCCGTGAAGCTTGTCCAGGCGAGGTTGGAAGCAGCCTCAGTGCCTCCCTCAACAAACGGTTGAGAAGGAGGCGAAGATGAAGGGAAAAAAGAGAGGAAGCGCTGACCTGAAGAAGTATTACAATGCCGTGGAAGCGACTCCAGAATCTGCTGCCGCTCATTTTAAGCTTGGCACTGTACTCATCCAGACAGGATTTCTGAGCCGTGGCGAAAAGGCCCTGCTTCGCTGTGTCGAACTGGATCCGAAGAGAGTTGAAGCCTGGGTAAATCTGGGGGGAATCCGGTTGTCAAGGTGGGACTTCAAAGGATGTATCGAGGCGAATGAGCGAGTGCTCGACCTCGAGCCAATGTCCGAAGTAGCACTGCATAACAAGGGGCTTGGCCACCTTTACCTGGGAGAAGCCGAGGAAATGACTCGATGTTTCAAACAGGTTGTTGAGCTTGCCCCGGAGAGTGCTGCAGGCAACTACTTCCTGGGGGTAGGCCTTTACGCCCTGGGAGAGACGCAGAGAGCTCGAGCGCAGCTGAAGAAAGCAGTCGATCTGGGGTACTCGCCGGAACCCAAGCTTGTAAAGGAATTGGAACGTATTGATGAGGCGGGCTCGGACTCGGTAACGATTCTGGAACTGGGTTCGGCGCCGGAAAAACAGATAGACAAAGTAACTGAGTAAACTCGAAAGGAGAAGAACATGCCGGAGTTTCAAGTCGGAGACATTACTCTTGAGATCGATGAAGACGGATTCATTCAGGAACCGGATGCCTGGGATGAAGCAGTAGCGAAGGCGCTGGCCAAGACGGAGGGCGTCGATGAATTGACCGAAGAGCACTGGAAGCTAGTCAACTACCTTCGTGACTATTACCTCGAGTTCGGGATCGCCCCGATGATCCGTAAACTTTGTAAAGCCACAGGGTTCAAGCTAAAAAAAGTCTATGAGCTCTTTCCGTCCGGGCCTGCAAAGGGCGCCTGCAAAGTAGCCGGGCTGCCTAAGCCGACTGGATGCGTTTAAGCCTGGCAGCCACAGAAGGGCAGGGGGGTGAAATCGACCCTCCTCTGCCTCGAGCTCCGTATGAAGCTGATAGAGAATCCCGGGATTCGAGCCGGAGTCTGTTCAGCTTCCAGGTGTTCTGTCTAGTCGTGAGTGTAATCCTTCGGGCACGGGCCGCAAATGGAATTTGTTGAAGAGCTGCGATTAAAGAAAGGCGCTATCCAGGAGAATTGGATCGAGAAGATCCTCGATTCTTATCCTTCCAGGAGCAGTGTTTTCTTTCGGACGAAAAAAGACGAATTCCTCAACCCCGTTGGCACGGTCTTGTCAAGCCGTGCAGAGGCGATTATCGAGTCTCTTTTAGAGGGATTTGACCATTCGGTTTTGAGCAGCCTGCTCGAGGACATCATCAGAATCAGGGCGGTCCAGGAGTTCACTCCATCGCAGGCTCTTGCGTTTCTTCCGCTCCTCAAGCAAGCGTTGCGGGAGGAACTCCATAAGGTGGAACCCGAGAAAGGGAGGCCGCGAGAGTTCGAGGAGTTCGAGGCCCGAATAGATCAGATGACACTTCTCGCTTTTGACATCTATACCGGTTGTCGCCAACAGATTTACGAGCTTCGGATCGATGAACTGAAGAGACTTCAAGGTTCCCCTCGCAGCCGGCGGGCAGCGAAGGAGCTGTTGACTGATCCGGAGCGGAACCCGCGGGAGGCTGGTGGGTCCCAATGAACGTTTTGGTGTCTTTCATCATTGTTATTGTTTTGGTTCTGCTCGCCATAGTAGGTGTCCAGCTCGGAGGGCTCTACATTCTGTTTGGAACCGTGCTGCCTTATGTTGCCATTGCATTGTTTTTGGGCGGTTTGACGTATCGAGTTGTGAGCTGGGCTCGCTCGCCGGTGCCGTTTCGAATCCCGACGACATGTGGGCAGCAGAAGTCGCTCCCGTGGATCAAGGCCAGCCGGCTGGATAATCCCCACGATGGAGTCGGGGTACTGGGTAGGATGGCTCTTGAGGTTCTACTGTTTCGATCTCTGTTTCGGAATACACGGACGGAACTCAAGGAAGGGTCGAACAAAGTGGTGTTTGGGCCGAACAAATGGCTCTGGTTTGGGGCACTGCTCTTTCATTACTCCTTCCTGGTCATCTTCGTCCGGCACATGCGCTTTTTCTCTGAGCCTGTCCCGAGTCTGACGCTGCTTCTGCAGGGGCTTGACGGATTCTTCCAGGTGGGTGTGCCGGTGGTCTACATGACGAGTTTCATGTTTCTCGCAGCTGTCACCTACCTGTTTGCCCGGAGGATCCTTTCTCCGATGGTGCGCTACATTTCGCTCCCGGCGGATTACTTTCCGCTTCTCTTAATGCTGGGAATCGGGACAACGGGAGTACTGCTTAGACATTTCATCAAGACAGATGTCGTTGGAGTGAAGGAGTTGGGGATGGGGCTATTGAGTTTCAGTCCTGTTTCCTCTCCGGATCTGCATTACCTCTTCTATGTTCATCTCTTCCTGGTCACGGTGTTGATCGCCTATTTCCCCTTTAGCAAGCTGGTTCACATGGCGGGAGTCTTTCTGAGTCCCACCCGGAACCTGGCGAACAACAATCGTGAGCGGCGACATGTGAATCCCTGGGACTACCCTGTAGAGGTCCATACCTATTCGGAGTATGAAGAGGAGTTCCGTGACAAGATGATCAAAGCTGGAATTCCGGTGGAGAAGGAATAGTTATGGCTGAACTGAAACCGGATGAGATGGGTTACTACGATCAGGAAAAGCTGGTCCAGATCGATTACAATCCGCCACGCTCAGGGTGGATGGACACACCTGTTGACTTTAGACCAGGTTCATGGATCTATCCCGGAAAACCGAGGCATTTGGAGTACTTGGGCCTTGCAAACCCGAGGCAGTGGTCTCCGACAGATGATGACTGGCAGCTCCCTCCCAACTGGAAAGAGATCATCTTCGAAGGCATGCGGGAACGTCTGGAGAAATACCGGTCCTTCAAAATCTTCATGGACTGCTGTGTCCGGTGTGGAGCCTGTGCCGACAAATGTCATTTTTTCATCGGCGGTGGAGATCCGAAGAACATGCCGGTCCTCAGGGCTGAACTCCTGCGCTCAGTCTATCGAAAGGATTTCACTACCGCCGGGAAGCTTCTGGGGAGATTCGCCGGGGCTCGCGAACTGACTGAGGACGTAATCAAGGAGTGGTTCTACTACTTTTTCCAGTGCACGGAATGTCGTCGATGTTCGGTGTATTGCCCGTATGGAATCGACACGGCAGAGATCACCATGATGGCGCGGG
>JAUVSF010000217.1 GCA_030597245.1 Acidobacteriota bacterium | reverse complement strand
GCCCACCTTCGGCGGGAAGCACGAAGCTCGAAGCACGAAATCCGAATCAGAGTCAGCGGGCTTCGTTCTCGCTGGATCGAGTGTTTCGAAGGATTGCTCCGAAGATCTTCATCAGTTGCGTTGACTCATCCAGCAGCAGGCTGCGCTCTGTCTCTAATCCTTCGGCCCCGGGATCGATCAATCGAAGCCAGTACCCAGTTTCTTTTGCTTCTTTCCGGCAAATCTTGGTCCTCATCCGAAGATCTTTCCGACTCAGGCTGTCATTGGCTTCAATATAGTTGGCTCCGATCGATCCGGATGATCTTATCAACTGCCGGGAATCATCCATGGTTAGATGGGAACGAGGTACCTTCTTCACGAACGTCCTGACTCGCTTCGGCTCCCTTAAATTGACAGGCCCCCCGAGGTTATGCGAGAGCGCATTGATTCGCTTCATCGTGGTTTGGGCAATCATCCACAGAATCCTTCGGCTCTGTATGCCTGGCAGAGTCGAAACTGTTGGCAAGAAAACAAGAATCTGACAGGTTGTAATACTGAAAAAAAGCTCCCTGTTGAACTTCGTCCGATGAAAGGACGCGATACCAAAACCTAAAACAAATATGTGTCAAAATGATCGCGGATTTCCAATATGAATACTGCTAGATTACTTACCTCAGTACTTTCCTTAACTCTGATAGCGACGGCCTTGGGAGCGACGGATATCGATTCGCAATGGCGTGGTGCCAATCGTGATGGGAAATACCATGGCGAGAGACTTTTGAAACGATGGCTGGATGGTGGGCCCAAACTGCTTTGGGATACTCAAGGCCTCGGTCAAGGGCACAGTACGGCGGCGGTTACAGGTCAGAAGATCTATGTGACTGGTATGCTCGAGGAAAGCGGCATCCTATTTGCATTCGGTCTGAATGGCAAAAAGCTGTGGCAGACCGAATACGGAAAAGAGTGGACCGGTGATTATCCAGGTGCGCGCTGCACACCGACAGTAGTAGGAGGGCTGCTATATCTTGAAAGTGGTCAGGGTAAGGTTGTCTGTCTGGATTCCAATACCGGCAAGATAAAGTGGTCGGTTGATTTGCTCAAGAAGTTCGAAGCTGAAAATATCGGTTGGGGTATGGCCGAATCGTTGCTCGTTGATGGCGATAATGTCATCTGTACACCGGGAGGTCCAAAGCACAATGTTGTGGCATTGAACCGTTTTAATGGTCAAGTTGTTTGGACCAGCAAGGGTAATGGGGAGCCTGCCGCCTATTGCTCTCCAATCCTAGTGAATCATAACAACACGCGTCTGATCATCACTATGACATCGGAGTCGATCATCGCCGTCGATGCGGATACTGGAACCTTTTACTGGGAAACGCCGCAGCATCAAGGCAATAAGATCCATGCCAATACACCCTTGTATTTCGATGGCAAGGTCATTTGTTCAAGTTCATCAGCAGCATCGCATTCAGGTTTGGTTTTGTTGCAGTTATCAGAAGATGGCAAGAGAGGGGAAGTTCTGTGGCGTAATCAGAGGTACCGCAATCTCATGGGCGGAGTCATTCTGCAGGACGGGTATTTGTATGGTTCACACTATCGCAGGAACCAGTGGTCCTCTATCGATCTGCAAAACGGCGAATTTTCCCATCATAGTAGAGAACTGGGTGGAGGTGCAGTCATTTATGCCGACGGCCTTTTCTACTGTTACAGTGTTGACGGTGAGCTTGCCCTGGTGAATGCCAGTCCCAAGTCTTTTGATATTTTGAGCTCTTTTGAGATTACCAAGGGCACGGGACAGCATTGGGCGCACCCGGTTATCAAAGCCGGGCGGCTCTATATCAGACATGGTGATGCCCTGATGGTTTATGACATCGCCAGAAAATAAGAACCCACACTGATTCAAACTGTCGACAAGAAACTACAGGCTGTTTCAGGCCGGGTCTCCCCGCCAGGTTCCCGCGGACTCACTCTCCGAGCCTGTATTCTTCTCTGTGTATTGACGCATGAAACCCTGCTACAGAGACCACTGATTCCCTCCTGAAGGCTTCAGCCCGAGGATGATGCCTCCCGACCTTGTAGGACTATCTACTAAAATGCCCTCTATCTTGGCTGGAGTTGCATAGAGTTGGATCTACGCGGGCACATCTCTAACGACGCGGGGCCTGTCAAGCGAAAAATAGAGGCACATCTGCTTGCACTTGAAGAAGCTCACGCACCGAAGCTGAGATTACTGTCGGAGCGAGAGCTAAGGTCCATTTCGCGAGACAGATTAGCATTGCAGACGATCCACGATGGACCTGACAACGTGGTCCACTCTATCGCCCGTTACAATTTCAATCCCGACGAAGCACAGGTCACTTCTTGCCAGTTACATGCTCGACAACGTCCCAGTATTCCTTCTCGGGGCTAAAGTCGACTAATCTAGTGTCTTCATCTACCGAAATCGTATGTCCCGGCGGCAAGCAAAAAACTGAGCCAGCCATTATGGACTCCACGCTGCCATCCTGGTATTTGACATCAAGCTTCCCCTCAATCACGTAACCCCAGTGGGGACATTGGCACATGTCATCAGGAAGTCCTTTTAACATGGGCGTAAAGTCGGCACCGGCTGGGAGCTGAACGTACGCAGCAGCCATCCCTTCCAACCCCTTGACAACCCTCCACTGGGTCCCAGGTGCTTCCATGACCAACGGCATTGAATTCGTTTCGTGTTTCATATCCTCTTTCCTTTCTGGTTAAGGTGGTCCTTCTCAAGCATGGTATGCAATGGCATCTCCATTCTTTCGTCTCCCGTTACTCAACTCTTGAAGGTTTCCTTCGACTTCGTTTCAAAACTCGGAACCCGCAACCGGGCAGGAGGCCCAATGCTCTTAAGGGACGCTTCGGAGTCCTCTGAGACTAGAAGGAATTCAAGGTCAAGAATGTTGAGGAATACAGATAATACGTTATTGCAGATAAATAATATCAACTTTAGTATATTTGTCAATCAGAATCCGATCCCCACCTCGGCTCTACGACGGGAAAGACTCGTCCGGATCATTGCCCCTTCCATCAGAACCGATGTGCAGGAGCGGGGTTTCCAAGGTAAGTAGAACTGGCGAAATGTCCTTCTCTCTTGGCTGGAGTGAGCTGGAGTTGGATTCTTGCGGGCACAGCGCAGGCACAACCCCCTATTTCAAGCCCATTTCTGTGCTACTTCTCCAGCACCTTCAACCTATTTTCCAGTTCCCCCAATCGTTTATGCAGCTGTTCAATATAGATATGTGCTTTCTCCAGTTCTTCCAACATCCCCTTCCGGTGGGCACCCATCTCAAGAATTTCATTGCCGGTTTCATCCATCTGGCGTGGCGGTACGGCAGGGAGATGCTTCTCCGCCCACATTTGTCGGGAGTGCTCTTCAATGGACTGCAGTGTGAAATCGGGTTCGAAACCGTAGTCGGCGTGGATTTGGGAGCCTCTCTGATAGATCTTTCCGTTGACATCCAGCTTACCCGCCGGGCTAGATGTGCCGATTCCAACCCTGCCTCCGGAGTCCTGCAGGATCACCTTTCCGTCAGTCGAGGCCGAGCGGATATACCAGTCACCCTTGCTGCCATAGTGCACATGTGACATAAACTCTCCTTTGGCAGAGTGCGGTTTGAGTCGCATAGTGCCGGCGAAGGTATTGTTGCCTTGAATACTCAATGCGGCGTCGGGACTATTACTTCCAATACCCACACCGCCTCCAGCTCGAATCAGAAACTGATTGTTACCGCTACTGGCAAAATCCGTACCTTGAGAATCGGCCCAAACAAAGGAACCCTTATGGTTCGCTTTAGCACGCTTCCCGGCGGCAAAGCTGGAGTCACCACTAGCGGTGTTGGAGTAACCTCCAGCCACGAAAGAATCGATTCCACTAGCGGTATTGTAGCCGCCTCCGGCCACTGTAGAGGCGTATCCACCAGCAGTGTTAGCTCGGCCTCCGCCCACTGTAGACATTTCTCCACTAGCGATGTTGTGCCAACCTCCACTTACCGTTCCATAGTGAGCACCGACTTGATGGGATCCACCACCACTACTACCTCCGCCTCCAATTGTCGCCCCATACTTACCTGTGGTCACTGAGTTGCTAATATGTCCTCCGATGATGTTGGGACTCGTGGAATTCTGCTCCACTCGAATCCCCTCAGGAAAAACTCCCGGATCCCCTTGATCCCCTTTCCGTCCTTGAGGTCCCTGTACACCCTGAATCCCTGGTAATCCTTGCGGACCCGTGTCACCTTTTTCACCCACTGATGCGATAGTTAATGAATTACCCTCCTTTGTGATACTCACGTTTGATCCGGCTTGAAGTTTCACGGCATCGGTCAAGCCATTCAGGCTCTTGACCACTTGACCGTCAGCAATCTTGTCCGAAGTCACAGCTCCGTCTGCCAGATGGACATTGTTTACTGATCCAGCCGCAATCGCCTGTTCCTGTGCAGTCACTACAGCTATCGTACTCAACAGGCCCTGGTCCGATCTCACCGTTAACAGCACGACCGGTTCAGAGGCTTCAACTTGGACCGCCCCTTCAAAATGATCAGGTTGGGAAAGAAGTCCGACTCATTCAGGTACCGGGCCAGATGATTAAGGGGAGACAGCTCGATTACTCTCGAATCAACCAACTCACCTTCAGCGTCATAAAGACTCACCGTTATAGTCACGGTTTTCGTTTTACTGGGATTGGCGACGGCGATTCCGGTATTTACTCCGCTGGGAGAAAGAAAACAAAACAGCTGGCTCTCGGAAGACAGTTGGCTGGGCAGGACACCGACACGGGGCTGAGCCTCACTACCCAGACTAAATTCGAAAAATTCCGTGGCGGTAAAACTCCTTTCAGAAGATAGCTTGGCCCAGCCGACTTTCATCGAGCCTTCCGCCCCACCAATAGCAACGGTCTTCGTCGCATCTGCTACTAGTTCAACCTGTCGGGTGGACAGGACGCTTCCATCAGTACCGTAGAGTTCCAGCTGAACGCTGATGGCTTCGTCAGACGGATTGTGGATCACAAACATCGTGGTTGCACCTCCGTCAACAGCTAGTTGAGCGAAATACTGAACACTCTGACCGAGTTCTGCATAGCTTGGGTTTACCGAAAACATAAGGGCAAATAGAAAAAACAGATGCCTTACTTTCATGGTGAGGGCTCCTATCTAGGAATTTGACAGCTAAGACTTTAATAACCTAAAAGGCAACTCTTAGCAAGGTCAAAAGCTTGATATTTCGATCATTCGGAGGAAGCTGGTCGTCCAGAAATTATCCGGACTGTTTCAACAAGGCAAGCTGACAGCAAGGTGTTCTGGTTCGATTCCAATAAGACTCTCGATAAATTGCTGAATGGGAGTCCATCTCTCCTATTCAGATCCGAGAGCCTACCCACAAGCGCAGCAGCTACTCCCAGTTCCCGATCTGCCTCTTGAGCGTCTACCTCCTTCCCCTTGTAGTCGCTTAACCGCTCAGGCGAGATCGAGACAACGCGTAGTCCAGAGAGGCGAGCGAGTCTGAACGAAACACTTTCCGCTATGCCAACACTTAGGTATCCATTCTCCTCAGATCCAGTTGCGTTTTCGAAAGGAAGAACGGCTATCGAGTCAATCGGTTCGTCAGGTGAAGCGGGCCAGCTCCACCACAGGACCAGAACGACCACCAGTAGTAAGACAGCAGCGAAGACGACTACCATACTCTGCTGCCAGAGCTGCTTTGAGGCGGGAGTTGCAGCTTCAGGATGATCGGGTCGTATTCGTGAATTCAGCAGCGTGAGCACGGTCGTGCACGGTACCGGAGGGAGATTGTTGGGAGATTCGAGATTGTGGCCAACCGAGATTTCTGGTTCCCGCCGTCCAGAAGGAAACTGGAACCGCCGTGCGGAGAACTCGATGTTTGTCCGTTGCCCATCCCTGAATGGTTCGATCCAGATGGATCGGGTTTCACCTCATTTTGTTTTTATGACCCATCATTTGCTCTGATCGCCGGTGAAAACTCCACCAACCAAGATCTCTTTCTTGCGGATTATCCATGGGGGATCTTAGGTGTCCCCGGTTCCGGTATTGATTATATTGCGCTCGCACCGTTCCTAGCGGCTGTTTGTGGTGCGGAAGAGAGTTGTGACCCATTGTTCGTGCCCTTAACCGAAAGCGAGTTAGGGTTGTGTGTCTCTGATGCCCTTGACTTTCTTGCTTATCTTGCTGGGGAAGGACTACTTACAGATAACGGTTGCCTTGCCCCTTGATCCGGTAGATAGCTTTACGCTCAGGGGAGTTAAACGAACTTCAAAACCGCGTCGCGTTGGCGCGGCTTCTTTGTTGCCCCATTAAGCGTAGCTTCCCGTCGCTTTGAACTCAATTTGCGCCGGGATTGGGGTGGCGTCGAGATGGCCCACCCCTGAATTTCGATTGAAAGTCTCTTGGGTTACTTGGAGAGCCTTAGTCTTCTTCGTCGGGCCATGGGGCGGAGTAGTCGAAACAGACCCAAGCGGCAGGGGCTTCCCGCAGCTCCGCTGCTTCAGCGTCTCACCTTCGAGATACTGCATGACGATGAAGGGCTGATCATCATGGACTCCCAGTTCGTAAATCGTGCAGATGTTCCAGTGATCCAGAGCGGAGGCTGAACGGGCTTCCTGATAGAAGCGTTCGAGTGCCTGCTGGTTCCCGGAGAACTTCTCAGGCAGGAACTTCAGGGCCACAGGGCGTCGGAGGGTCATATCCTCGGCTAGATAAACCACTCCCATTCCGCCTTCACCTATCTTGCTCGTAATCTTGTAGTGAGAAAAGGTCTTGCCGATCATCTTCCGCAGGATCTCTTTCTGGAGTGAGTTGGAGTTGGATTGCCGCGGGCACAACGCAGGCACAACCCCTCCGGAGGATCTAGACTGCAGCACCGGCTATATGGTCCGGGCCTTCGAACATATCTTTCTGGCCATAGAAGGCCTGAGTTACTATAGATGTAGCTGTCCAAATATCTCGAGGCCAAGGAGAGGGCAGAGAGGTCTGTCGGCGAGTAATCAATGCCCAATTAGCCAGGTCAGCTATGGCACTAGGTGTCTCTTAAACCGGAGGCCCCAGTGTCCCATTCGTGCTGAAGGGAAACAGTCACGGCAATGTTGACCCGCACCATGCGCTCCCCTTGGAGCCTCTGAGTAAAGTCTGAGCAGACTTAATGACGTTGTTCGTCCCGATGAGTGGTGTTTTCTAGCGGGAACATCGTTACTGTAGTCTCGTCTTCAAGACGTTCTCCGTGTATTCTGCCCTTTGGAGATAATGATGTCATTCATGCGACGTATGCCCCGTTTTCGACTCTTGAGACTCCTGGGATTGCCCCTTGCCTACCTTGTCCTCCTGATGCCTGGGACAGTTCTGGCAAAACAGCCCAATATTCTATTTATTGCAGTGGACGATCTGCGCCCTCAACTTGGATGTTACGGGCAGGACCAAATTGTCTCCCCAAACATCGATCGACTCGCATCTCAAGGAGTCCTATTTGAGCGGGCTTACTGTATGGTTCCGACTTGCGGAGCTTCGAGAGCAAGCCTCTTTTCCAGCGTGAGGCCGGCACGGAACCGTTTTGTCTCCTACACGGCCAGAGCTGACAAAGAAGCTCCCTGGGCGGTGACCTTGAATTCTCACTTCAAGAAACATGGTTACCATACAGTGTCCAATGGGAAGGTCCTTCACTTTCCGAATGACAGTGAGGAAGGCTGGTCCGAGCCTCCTTGGAGGCCAGATCGGAGCGCAGGCCACTATGTCCTTGAAGAGAGTCTACGAAAGGAGGCTGCCAACGCGAGAATCAAGGAAAAGGGGAGGGGACCACCTTTTGAGGCTGCCGCCGTAT
>JAUVSF010000289.1 GCA_030597245.1 Acidobacteriota bacterium | reverse complement strand
CACTTAGACTCAGTTTCTCGATGGGCTCCCCTTCAGGTGGGATCGTCAGCAGCACGTTTGATGTAAATAACACTTCTCGAAACGGGTTTGAAATGGGGTTCTGACTGAGCCGCGTTAGCGTAACTGTCCTTTTGCGACGAAGCCCATCGATGTGGCGTTCCCTGTCGGAACTAATGCCGGTGCCTTCTGGAAAAAAGACGCCCCAGATCTTCTCTCTGATTTCTTCGGGAGTTTCAACCGAGTCCGGCCTCCCTTCAAAAGATCCTGCCAGCCGGGAAAAGGCTCGGCTGAATTCAGGGTTTGATTCGCAGGCCTCCCAAAGTTCTTGTGGGATCAGTTCCAACCCGTCAAGGTAAAAACCGGCAACCTGCGCCCAATCCTTATCTCCAGCCATCTTCTCCAGGTAAGCTCCGGCTCGCCGCTGTTCGGGATTCTTCTCTCCCGTGAGCGCCAGGAGGAAAGCTGAATTCAATCGAGACGCCACTTGGTCCGGTGGAAGGTTGGAACCGTGATTCGAACCAGATTCGAAGAGTGTCTCAGAGCCGCCGCTGTAGTTGAGCAGTCCGGAGGCAATCGATTCCCATTTATCTTTGAATGTTTCCTGGTTCATTCTGTATCAAGATACCTCCAGGTTGTAATGTCCCATTTACTTCTTCCTCGTGGCCGTTCCTCACCGGTATTTGATTATTGGAAACAGGAGTTGGGATCCAGTATTCGAGAAGCTAAAGACAGATCCTGACGCCTAATCCTCGGAGTCCTTAGAGAACTTCGACTCCAGGGCACGATAGAAAGGAACATCGAGGATCTGCTCAAACTCTGGAAAGGTCAGCTTCTCTCCGAGGCCTTCAGTCGTCCCCTGCTCCTTCAGGTAGCGGAAAGCTTCCAGCGTCGCTCTGGTTGCGGCAAAGAGCCCTGTGAGTGGGAAAACAGCGATTTTGAAACCGATCTGTTCCAGCTCCATTGCAGAGAGCAGAGGGGTTTTTCCGCCTTCGATCATGTTGGCGAAGATTGGCGCGTCGGGAAAAGCGGCGGCAATTGCTTCTAATTCCTCCACTGATTGGGGAGCTTCGATGAAGATGACATCCGCCCCGGCTTCGAAATACGCTCGGCCGCGAGCGAGCGCCGCATCGAGGCCTTCCACTGCAAGGGCGTCAGTTCTACCTATGATTACGAGTCCGCTGTCCAACCTTGCCTCAACCGCAGCACAAATCTTCTCGACATGAGCCTCCGTCGGGATAACCTTCTTTCCGGAGAAATGCCCGCACTTCTTGGGCCACTCCTGGTCTTCAAGTATGATTCCGCCTGCGCCGATTCGAGCCACGTCGGAGACGGTTCGGTATACGTTGAGTGGATTGCCGTAACCGGTGTCAATATCGGCCACGACTGGGACGTCAATGGCATTGACGATGTTTTCCACGGCCATCAGCGTTTCCGTGGCCGTCAAGAGGCCAAAGTCGGGGTGTCCGAGCATCGCTGCAGATATTCCGAATCCACTGGTGAAAACCACGTCGAAGCCGACTTTCGCAGCCAGCTTTGCTCCCAGGCAGTCGTAGATCCCTGGGAGAACCTGGATTCCTGGCCGAGCCAGGATTTCTCGTAACAGTGTCCCTTTTGTCATCACTGACCAGATCAGGTAAGCCTGCAGTTCAGTTCTATCAGGTTGCCATCGGGATCCCTGAGATGAGCCGTGCGAATCCCCCAGTCCGATTGATCCTGCGGCTCTGTTACGAAGGTCACGTCTTTTCCTCTCAGATCTTCAAAAGCCTTATCCACGTCCGGGACTCGCAGAATAACCGTGTGCCTGTCCTGGCAAACAGCACTGGCCGGTAAGGCGGCATTTCCAACAACCTGCGCCATCTCATTACGAGTGAAAATGGCGAGGCTTGCGTCACCCGTATCCAGTTCTGCGTATCCTGTGTTCTCGTTCCCCCAGCTCACTTTGAGGTCTATGGTTTCAGAGTAGAACTTGAAGCATGCTTTGTAGTCTTCAACCAGCAGTCTCACGTGGGTCAATGAGTATTCCATAGCCCGCTCTCTCCCTGTACTTAAATGAAAATCAGGTCGTGTGACTGAAAACTATACACCATTTGGCGCCCGCAACGTGCTTTCTCGGTAACGGCTGACCTGCCTTTAAAATGGCCTTGGATCATGGTGCCGGCCGGAGTGAGTCGGAGTTGCGGCACCAAGATGGCGTGTAGATTTTCAAGAGGTAAAAGAGCAGTCGCGACGGAAGCCGGGCAGTGGTTAGCGTAATGCGCCCGACCTGAAGGTCAGGCCTCCGCATGTGTGCTGAACCGGTTGGTTTGCGGATCATGCGGAGGCGGGTGCTTCAGCTCCCGCGCATCTCTGGAAGCTGATCAAGGGCCTCGGTGGGGTTCCTTGCTGTGGGATTTACCGCCAGGATCACCAAGAATCAGTGCATTTGGTAGAGGCAAGGAGCGCCGCTCTGGCGGCGCCCGGAACGCGGAAATCAGACCGGCCCATCGCCACGCCCTCGACACGACTTAGTTCTTGCCCGACCTGCCTGATCTTCCCGACCGGCTACTGACACGGGAACCAGAAGAGGTCCTGGAACTGGTCCTCGGTGCAGAAGGTCGCGAGAAACTCCGTGACGAGGGTGCCCGTCCGGATCGAAAGGTGGGAGTTCTGCTGGAACGGGAAGTTACCCGTGAGTAACTTCGTCCCGTGGGCCGAGATAGGGTCGATCTGCTCGTGGTGGTGCTCCTCGTTCTTCTCGTAACCGATGGACTTCGAACCTTTGAACTGGAACTCCGGGATTCCAACCGTGCCGAGGGTCGCGGAAAAAGGGTGCTCCGATTCGGTATCGTAGTCATGCGGTCGCTCGAGGTGGATCCACGGAAAGTTCTCCGGGTACTGGTAACGGGAACTCGGTTCTTCCTTGTCGCACCCACGCCCTCAGTGGTGGGGGAACGTCTCTCGACCGTTGTTCTCGGAACTCTTGTTGAAACAGGTCTCACGGGGGAGGATGCGGGTGTTTGATAGGTACGTACCACCCTCCTGCTTTCGGAACGCGATGAAGCGCCCGGGCGCTCCGGAGTCGTATCCGGAGGAACCGCTCTCTGACCTGGATCTCGTGAAAGGGTCCTGTCGACTGCGGGCGCTCCGTCTCGAACTGGATCTGAGGCTGTGGGGCCGCGTGAATCCAGCAGTGCCTGGCGAGAACCTCCCCGGCCTTTATCACCCGGTGCTCCCGGACCTGGTTCAGTGTTTCTCGGCGCAGGGGTCTCCCGGTTTCTGGCCAGTGCCCGGCCCGAATCCTGGTGCCGAGGTGAAGCCAGATCATCTGGAAGCCCTGATCGAAGGCGTCTGACAATATCTCGTGAGGGGCTTTCTCCTTCTGACGGAGATCGTACGCCCCGCCGGAAATCTTCTCTTCGAACCACGGTCAAGCCGCGTGCCGGGTTCCCGGAACCACCTTTGCCCGGCCCGTCATTAATGATGACTGTACCGTTATTGATAAATGTGTGACCGCGTGGAGCCCAGCCAACGTAGCCGTGGCCCCAGTAAAAGTCCACCATTGCCGGCGACCAGTAGTTAAAACCTCCAGGGATCCAGCACCATCTGTGGTGCGGGGAATAGTAGATCCATCGCCCGTAATGGTAAGGAAGCCAACCCCAGGGATCGTAGCTGACCCAGGTCCAGCCAAACGAGAAATAGGACCACCGGCCCAATCCGTAGGGCGACCACCCCACCGAGACCCTCGGGAACCATACATGTCCATAAGGCGGGCAGTTGAGCCAGGATCCGTAGAAATCCAGGTCGTAGACCCCCGGATACGAACTTCCCCCCACGTATGTGACAGACTGATTACCCACGTTACGGGCATCGCGTCGGTCACTCCACAGATCGAGGTCGTCCTCAGCATATGAATCCGAAACCTGGTGGAGACCCGGGCGGGAAACATCAATCCATACGAACTCCCCACTCTTGATCTTCGTTTTACCGTCCTTGTTTTCGATTTCTGCTCGCCCTTTTCGAACGGCCACGAGCAGACTTCCATCCTCTTCGACACTGATCCGGTATAAGCCCTTCTTTTTGATCTCAATTCGGGAGTTAAGCGTAAAGATCTCGAATTTCCGCGACTTTCCCAGTCGAAGAATGAGTGCTCCCTGGAAAAGCTCGAAACTTCGTTCACGGTCGTCAAGCTTCGAAAATGCGATATCGGTTTCCTCTCCCAGGCGGAGAAAACTGGCTTCGCCGACTTCGATTTCAACGCGTGCTCCGGGGTGAGAAAAGATCCGATCACCGGTCAAAAGCGGAAGGTTGAGTGTCAGCTCTTCCCAGTCCACTTTCCCAGACGGCACATAAGCAGCGCTTCCTTCAACGTAACTGACTCGGGGAGGATACTGGTCACGAGCCATGACTGGGGCAGAAGAACAGATAAGCGCAAGAACTCCGACAAGAGTGATCGCACTTAACCAGTGCAGCTTGATTCTCTTGATTCTCTGTCTTAGGAAGTCCATCGTCTCACCTATTTAGATTCATATTGACGCGAACTGTTTCAATACGCAACCCAATTTTCCGAGAGTTGTAGGCTTTCCTCGCCAGAATGATTCAAACCACCAGGAACACCAAGGGCACAAAGGAAACAAATTCGTTGCTATGAATCACTTAGGGGCCCCAGTAAGTCTTGATTGCTGATCGACCGCAAAAGAGGCCTTGAAAATTGTCGACTCATCGGTGAGAATAGACGACCCTGTTGAAGATTCCCGTGCAGGGGATACAATAATTCATCTGCTGTTTATAAGATCTGGAGGTAAAATATGAGTGAAACGACAAATCGGCTCCAAATCGGCCAGAGTGTACCCGATTTCGAGCTGACTACTTACGACCCAACCCAAGGGGACTTTTCAGAAATCAGCCTGGCTGAGTTGAAGAATCAGGGTAAATGGACGATTCTGTTTTTCTATCCTGCTGACTTCACCTTCGTCTGAGCGACTGAGTTTGCTGCTCTGGCAGAGCAGTATGATCGATTCAAGAAGATGGGTGCCGAGGTTATCACCGTGAGCACCGACACTCAGTTTGTCCACCTTGCCTGGCAGAATTCGGAGAAGGAGCTTCGAGATGTCAAGTACCCGATGGGTGCCGATCCGACAGGCAAGCTCTCCCGACAGTTTGGAGTCTACGATGAGAATACCGGACTAGCCCTTCGAGGGACGTTCATCATCAGTCCGGACGGTACTCTCTTCAACTCCGAGGTGAACTTCTACAATTTGGGCCGTAACATCGACGAGTTGATGCGAAAATTCAAAGCGAACATGTACCTCGCTCGAAAAGCCACTGAAGCCTGCCCATCAAAATGGAAAGACGAAGGCGACAAGACGCTGGAACCTACTGCCAAGATGGTGGGGAAGGTTTGGGAAGCTCTGAACGAATAGGACTTCAATGATAATGAAGCTTGGGCGGGTAAGCTCTCAAGTATCCCGCCCAAGTTGAAAGCCGAAGTTCGAGCTCAGAGGAGCGAACAACGGAGTCACTTTTCGGAAGTCCAACGCCGAGAACCGCTTTTCCCGATCAGGTTTTCGGCACGCTCAGGTAACCCACGACGAGCTTTTTGTCGACTCGGGTCACTATCACTTCGTACGGTTTCTTCTTGCCTTCTATGTAGAAGAAGATTGGTTCATTGATCGATTGATCCTTCTTCTGAATGACTTTCCCATCGGCTAGTACATAGAGATCAAACTGACGTTTCTTCCAATCCGCGTCTTTGAGGCTCAGCGAGACCTCGAAGACCTTCATGTAGCCGCCTTTTTCGTGGAGTTCGAAGTTGTAGTACTCCCTTTCGAGAGATCTCTTTACTCCTGCGATCTCGGCAGTGTTGGCTTGGGCAGCAGTCCGAACTTCCCCGACTGCGGCGCGGTTCTGATCAATCTGACCCTTGTTCTCGGCGGCCTTCTTATCGAGCGCCGCAATGTTTGAGTTCGCTTCCGTCAGTTTCTCTTCGAGCTGAGATGTCTCTCCCTGGAGTTGGGAGGCCTGTTGCTTGAGCTGATTAACCTCTTCCTGTTCGGCCTTGCGCAGATCCATAGCCTGGAGCTCGCGGTTCTGCTGCTCCTGGTCCGTTTTCACGCCCGCGTAAAGGCCTTTATAGCGGTTCAATTCTCGGCCCTGTTGAGTCAGTTTCTTCTGGCTTGAATCCAGGCCTTTATCAAGCTCGGAGAGTTGCGTGTTTGACTCCTCGAGGGTTTGAGAGACCGCAGCAAGGTCACCTCTGTTAGCAGCTAACTGGGCAGATAGTTGGTCGATATTGGTTTGTGCCTGATAAAGGAAGTAGGCAAGAACCGAAACAGTTCCTACGACCAGTACAACAATCAACAGGGTGTGATTACCGTTCTTCCCAGAGCGGGCCTCTCCACTCGCTTCAGTCTGGCCCTTCTCCACTTTCTGATAGCTAACTCCTGCGT
>JAUVSF010000172.1 GCA_030597245.1 Acidobacteriota bacterium | reverse complement strand
TTATTGCCCTGGAGATGATCAAGTTCGAGCACACCGTTTTCGCTCTTCCTTTCGCTTTCCTCGGCGCCTTCCTCGCTGCTCAGGGTTGCCCGCCGCTCCAGAAGCTTTTCTGGATCCTCATGGCAATGGTTGGAGCGCGCAGTGCCGCAATGGCATTCAACCGACTGGTTGATCGGCGCATTGACAAAAAGAACCCTCGGACGGCAAACCGGGCTCTTCCTCGTCAACTTCTCACACCGAGTTTCGTGGCTGTCTTCATTGTGGGCGGTGCAGCGGTGTTCCTTTCCTCCGCATGGATGCTGAATCCCCTCGCCTTCAGGCTCTCCCCTCTGGCCCTGGCGATTGTGCTCCTGTACAGCTTCACGAAACGCTTCACCTGGTTTTCGCATTTGATACTGGGCCTGGCACTTGCAATCGCACCGATAGGAGGTTGGGTTGCTATCCGTGGCAGCTTGGATGTCGAGCCCTTCTATCTTGCCGCTGCGGTGGCCTTCTGGGTAGGCGGTTTTGACATCATCTACGCATGCCAGGACGTGGCATTCGATCAGAAACACCGACTCCAGTCGATACCGAGCCGCATGGGAGTTCGAAACGCACTTTTCGTCTCACGGGGCTTTCATGTGATCATGGTCGCCTTCTTGATAGGCACTCTCGGTGTATTTAATCTATCTGGAATCAGTTGGTTTGGCTTATTTCTTGTAATGTTTGGACTCGCTTACGAACACAGTCTGGTGAAAGCCGATGACTTAAGCCGTGTAAATGCTGCCTTCTTCGTAATGAACGGACTGATCAGTATCGCATTTTTTGTTCTCGTCGGAGTGGATTTATGTCTGAACGCCTAGGTGACCTGCTTCTTGCGAAGGGCTACGTCGATAAGATACAGCTGCAGGAAGCTCTGAGACATCAGCGAGAAAACGGAGGCCGGCTCGGTTCGGTCCTTGTCAAACTGGGACACGTTCCTGACGACGTGATAGCCACGGTTTTGAGTGAACAGTACAACCTGCCGTCGGTAAATCTCAGCTCGTATGACATCAGCCAGGACTGTCTCAACCTGATCCCTCTCGAAACGGCCATTCGATATCAGGTCCTACCAGTGAAGCAGGTAGGCATGACCTTAACGGTAGCCACGGCGGATCCCACCAACGTCATGGTACTGGACGAAATCAAGTTCATGACTGGCTTCCAGGTTGAACCGGTGGTGGCTCCAGAAAGCTCCATTCAGGATGCCATCGAACGGCATTTTGGAACGCAGCAGTCTCTCGAACTCCAGAAAGTCTATGACGAACTCTCCGCCGAAAACGATGAGTATGAGGTCAGCTTCAGCGAAAAACAGAAGGTTGATATCGAAGAACTGGAGAAAAGTAGTGCTCAGGCACCTATCATCAAACTCGTCAACATCGTTCTAGCGGAGTCGCTCCGAAGAGACGCCAGTGACATTCACCTCGAGCCCTATGAAGGCGAGTTCAGAGTTCGCTTTAGAGTTGACGGAATTCTCTATACGGTGATGAGACCCCCTTTCCGGCTGCGTGAAGCGGTCGTGTCCAGGTTGAAAATCATGGCCAACCTGGATATCAGCGAACGCAGATTGCCTCAGGATGGCCGAATCAAGATCAACTTCAGCCGAGCCGGGACCAGAAAGAGAATTGACTTTCGGGTATCAACCCTTCCCACGCTGTTTGGTGAGAAGGTGGTTCTCAGGGTTCTTGATCCAGAGAAACTGCCGTCCCGTTTGAGCCAGCTCGGATTCGAAGACGATGCACTCAAGAAGGTCCAGGCTGCGATCGCTCTTCCGCATGGAATGATGCTCGTGACGGGGCCCACCGGTAGTGGAAAAACCAGCACGCTTTACACTTGCCTGATCAGACTCAACACAGAAGGAGTCAACATTCTGACTGCGGAAGATCCGGTAGAATTCAACTTCACCGGCATCAACCAGGTTCCTATCAAGGAGCAGATCGGGCGAAATTTTGCCACCTCCCTTCGAGCCTTCCTGCGCCAGGACCCGGACATCATTATGGTCGGAGAGATCCGCGATCTGGAAACAGCCGAAATCGCTGTCAAAGCAGCGCTGACAGGTCATCTGGTTCTCAGCACGCTTCACACGAACGACGCTCCATCGACCATCAGCCGCCTTCTCAACATGGGCGTTGAACCGTTTCTGGTCGCGAACTCAGTCAACCTTATCTGTGCACAACGCCTGGTTAGAGTCATCTGCCCTGAGTGCAAGGAAGAGACTGAGGTCCCCGCCGAGGCTCTGATGACGCTGGGTGTCCCAAAGGACGAGGTCGGGAGCTTCAAGACCTATCACGGAGTGGGGTGCGGGAATTGCAACCAGACCGGATACAAGGGCCGAACGGGTCTCTTTGAGGTGATGGAAGTGACCCCTGCAATCCAAGAGGTAATACTGAGCGGAGAAAGCACCAATGACATCCGGAGGGTTGCTGTAGAAGAAGGCATGCGGGCACTCCGTGAGGTAGGCGTTGTGAAGCTGGAGGCTGGTATCACAACGGTTGAGGAGGTCCTTCGGGAAACGGCAATCCATTAAGAGAACTCCCAACTCCCAACTCCCAATTCCCAAGCTCCTCGTTCGTCATTCGTCATTCGTCATTCGACAAGCCCCCAGTTCCCAATTCCCAACTCCCAACTCCGAACTCCCAATTCCCAAGACCCAAGACTGAAAATCTCGCAGGTTCCCCACCGACAAACGTTATTAGCTACTGGAAGCTCACATGTGACAGCCATTACAAAGGAAAGATCTTAGACTGAATATCATCTGGGAAGCTATGGAAGAATCTACCCTGAATATGACGGAACTGCTGAAGAAACTCGTTGACCATGGGGGAAGTGACCTCCATCTCACAGCAGGCTCACCACCCAGGATCCGGTTACATGGGGAACTCATTTCGTTGCACTTTCCCCCAGTTACCCCGGACCAGGTTCGGACATTGGCTTACAGTGTCATGACCGATCAGCAGAAATTCCGTTTTGAAGAAGCTTCAGAGGTGGACTTCAGTTTTGGGATCAAGAACCTGGCTCGTTTTCGTGCCAACGTCTTCTCTCAAAAGAATACTCCTGCAGGCGCCTTTCGACTGATCCCTTATCAAATCAAGGGGCTCCATGAACTTGGCCTTCCTGAGATTCTGAATACATTTACTGAAAAGCCTCGCGGCCTTGTACTGATAACGGGGCCTACCGGTAGCGGCAAATCGACAACACTGGCCTCGATGATTGACAAGATCAACCGGGAACTGAAGGGGCACATTATCACCATCGAGGATCCTATTGAGTTTCTCCATCAGCACAAATCCTGCATCGTCAACCAACGCGAAATCCACTCCGATACGGAGTCGTTTGGCAACGCCTTGCGGATGGTCCTCAGGGAAGATCCCGATGTCGTGCTGATCGGGGAGATGCGCGACCTCGAAACTGTTGAGTCAGCGGTTCGCATCGCCGAAACCGGACATTTGACGTTTGCCACCCTCCACACAAATTCAGCCCACGCCACCATCAACCGTGTTGTTGACGTCTTTCCACCTCATCAGCAGCAACAGATCAGGGCCCAACTCTCTCTGGTGCTCGAAGGAATCGTCTGTCAAACATTGCTGCCACGGGCCGACGGAATGGGCCGCGTGGTTGCCTCCGAGGTCCTTGTACCCAATAGCGGAATCAGAAACCTGATTCGCGAAAACAAGGTCCACCAGATCTACTCCATGATGCAAATGGGTCAGGATAAGTTCGGCATGCAGACCATGAATCAGTCTCTCGCCAGACTCTTTGTACAAAGAAAGATTACGTACGACGTTTGTGTGGCCCAATCTTCGAATGTAGACGAACTCAAAGGAATTCTGCAGCGTTCAGGCGTTCACCCGAAAGCCGTTGCTGCAAGCGCTTGATAAGGAACCTAAGCCATGCCACTTTTTGAATTCAAAGGTCGCAGTTTCGAAGGAGGGGGCATCACCACCGGCACTCGTACGGCGCCAACCAGACAGGCCGTAGCCGCGATGCTTCGCACTGAAAACATACTTCCCCTGCAAATCAGTGAAAAGAAGGAGAGTTCTAAACTAGGGTTAGGAAAGGGGAGCGTCAGCGCTAAGGACATGGCCGTTTTCTCAAGGCAGTTCTCGGTCATGCTTGACGCCGGCCTGCCCCTGATTCAATGCCTCGAGATCCTGTCAGGTCAACAGGAGAAGCTCTTTTTCAAGACAACACTGGCCGAGGTCAGAGAAAGTGTCGAGGGGGGATCGACGTTCGCGGAGGCTCTGAAGAAACATCCTCGGGTCTTCGAGCCTTTGTTTGTGAACATGGTCGCAGCGGGTGAAGCCGGCGGTGTACTCGATGTAATTCTAAGACGCCTCTCAGTGTTCGCTGAGAAAGCAGTTAAACTTAGACGAGCTCTGTTTTCTGCATCCGTTTATCCCGCCGTAGTCTTCGCCGTAGCGATCATAATCGTCTTCGTAATCATGGTCTGGGTGATACCCGTTTTCGCCTCTCTCTTTGCGGGGCTGAACGCTCCGCTGCCGGCGCTGACACGTTTTGTCATGTCGGTTAGCGACTACACCGTCACCTTCAGCATCCCCCTCGTAGTGTTCGTTGTCCTGTCTGTGATAAGCATTCGCTACATCTATAATACCGACGATGGAAGGCTGGCAATCGACAACTTTCTGTTGAGAATACCTTTGATAGGGGTCCTGATAAAGAAGATAGGGGTTGCCAGGTTCTCGCTGACCCTTTCAACTCTACTGACCAGCGGTATTCCTCTTCTGGATGCTCTGAAAATCACTGCGGACACGGCAGGCAACAGAGTTATCGAACGCGCCCTGCTGCAGGTTCGCAAAGAAGTCGCCGAAGGGAAGACGCTTGCGGAACCACTGCGCCGAATCAGCATTTTCCCACCTTTGGTCACACAGATTGTCTCGGTGGGTGAACAGACTGGTGAGTTGGACCAGATGCTGGAGAAACTGTCGGTCTATTACGAAGAGGAGTCGGACGCGGCCATCGCAAATCTGATGACCTTGATGGAACCAATTCTCATCGTGTTCCTCGGTGTCGTGATCGGCGGAATCGTTGTCTCGATGTACCTGCCTATCTTCACGCTAATCGGGAGGTTGTCGGCTCGGTAAAGTGGCAAAGCGGATGAAAACACTGATTTTGTGATACCAATCACAAGTATCGTCGAGGCTCTCATACTATAAATTGCGGTTAGATCGAAACTGGTTTTTGCTTTTTGGGAAGATCCAAAAGAAAGAAAGGAAAGGGTAATTGGAAATGAAGAATCAGAAAGGTTTCTCACTGATTGAGCTGCTCATCGTGGTGGCGGTCATCGGCATCATCGCAGCAATCGCGGTTCCTAACTTGCTGGAATCGAAGAAAGCGGCCAACGAGGCCTCTGCCATTTCGTCCGTCCGGACGATTGTGACAGCCGAAATCACTTTTTCCGCCACAGTTGGCAACGGTCTGTATACAGACATGGGCGGTTTACTTATTGCCGGGATGGTTGACGAGAACCTCGGTGATGGTTTGAAGGACGGCTATGCCTTCGTAGTGGCTGGAGCAGGTCAGAGTTTCAGTATCACTGCTGACCCGGTCGGCAGCGGCGGAACGCGCTCTTTCTACTCTGATGAAACCGCGGTAATCCGCACTGCCATCGGAGGAGCCGGCCCGGGTAGCCCGCCACTCGGCAATTAATCAGATTTCCTCAAACGGTAAGTTTGGAGAGAGTTAAACAGGGGGAGTCATGAGGCTCCCCCCTTTTTTTGTCTGCGGAGCAAATTGAAGGGCTTGGGGCGGGGAAGTGTCCCGCTTTGTGGGCGACATTGTCTTGGTGCCCTGGGTGTCTTGGTGGTAAATCCCTCTGCTGAGGAACCTCACGGAAGCGATTCATCAACTTCCAGAGATGCGCGCGAGCTAAAGCACCCGCCTCCGCATGGGTCCGTCGACAAGAGACCGAGCGAGCGCAATAACCGGCTCTGGAGGGCATCTGGGATTGGCGATTTTCGGCATCCTCCTTCGCTCTTCGAGGGATGGAGTGGATTCTGGGAGCTAGGGACTGGGGACTGGGGATTAAACCACTAAATCACTAATACACCAGAAGATTTTACTAGTGAATTCGTGCTTTAGTGGTTGATCCTGTTTCCCTCCGCCCAAACGGCATCTGGCATCCGGTAACCGGCATCTGGTTTCCGGCATCCGCCTTCGCTCTCCGAGCTACGGCGCGACAGGTCCTCCTTCGCTCTTCGAGCTATGGAGGACAGGTCCGGTATGCGTCAGCCACCGGATGGCGACCACTTATCACCTACTCCGGCTGAGCAGCTTTAGTCTGAATCAGCTCCGGGATTCTGAATTCCTCTTCCTCCTCACCAAAGAACTCATCGTGCTGGAGGAAGGGGTTCGGAACCTCAATGTTTCTGTAGTACTCCATTCCAGTGCCCGCCGGAATCAGGCGTCCCATGATCACGTTTTCCTTGAGGCCACGCAGGTAATCAATCTTTCCGCTGATAGCCGCCTCCGTCAAAACCCGAGTGGTTTCCTGGAACGAGGCTGCCGAAATGAAGGATTCTGTGCTGAGCGACGCCTTAGTAATACCCAATAGCAAGGGTCGCCCAACGGCAGGCTTACCACCTTCGCTGACAACTCTTTCGTTTTCTTCCATAAAGCGAAATTTGTCAACCTGCTCGTCCAGCAGAAAGCCCGTGTCCCCTACGTCTTCAACCTTAACCCAGCGCATCATCTGTCGAACGATCACCTCAATATGTTTATCGTTGATATTGACGCCCTGTAACCGGTAGACCTCCTGGATCTCATTTACTAAGTAGCGCTGAAGCTCTTTCTCACCCAGTACCAGCAGAATATCGTGCGGATTCCGCGGCCCGTCCATCAAAGCGTCACCAGCCCGAACCTGCTCACCTTCCTGAACATTCACATGGACGCCACGGGGTAAGAGATCTTCCGCTCTGGTTTCAGCATCCTCACCCTCAACCACAATCTTTCGCAGACCTCGGGCGACACCACCAAAATGGATAACACCATCTATTTCTGTAATGACTGCGGTCTCTTTGGGCTTCCTGGCCTCAAACAATTCGACGACCCTCGGTAAACCACCGGTGATATCCTTGGTTTTGGTCGTTCCTCTGGGGATTTTTGCCAAAGTATCTCCCGGGGATACGGTATCGTCCGGGTCAATCATTAAGTGGGCCTTTGAAGGTATTATGTAGGATTTGACAGTCTTCCCATCCTCCCCCTTTATATATATCTGTGGCTGGCGTTTCTCATCTGGCGAATCGACGATAACTTTTCGGGCCAGACCAGTAACCTCATCCACTTCTTCCTTCATCGTGAGACCTTCTACGATGTCTCTGAATGCAACGGTACCACCCACTTCAGTAAGAATTGCGAACGTATACGGGTCCCACTCAACGAGCTTCTGTCCTGGTTCAATCCGCATGCCATCGGTGACCATCAAGCGCGCGCCGTAGACAACTGAATATCGCTCCTTTTCGCGCCCACGATCATCGTGAATCAGCAGGCTACCCGTCCGGTTCACGACAACCAACAAGCCTTCCTTGTTCTTGACCGTCTGAATCTTCTGGAACTTGATAATCCCTGGATTCCTTGATTCGACCGTAGATTCCTCTTCGATTTTCGAAGCAGTACCTCCGATATGGAAGGTTCTCATAGTCAACTGGGTCCCCGGCTCACCGATTGACTGCGCTGCCAGTACTCCGACTGCCTCACCCAACTCAACCAAATTACCAGTAGCCAAGTTCCGACCGTAACATCGACGGCAAAGTCCCCGTTCAGACTTGCAAGTCAAAACCGACCGGATGACTACCTTGTCGATCCCAGCTGCCTGAATCTCCCGAGCACTCTTATCATCTATCGCATCACTTACACCGACCAGGGTCTCACCGGTAAAGGGATCAATGACCTGCTCGAGCGCGACTCTGCCAACAATGCGGTCACGCAAATTCTCGATGATCTCGCCCCCTTCGACCAGAGCTGTCATTTCAATTCCGTCGAGTGTCAGGCAGTCATCTTCAGAGATAATCACATCCTGCGCAACATCCACCAATCGTCTCGTCAGGTAACCTGAATCTGCCGTCTTGAGTGCCGTATCCGCGAGACCCTTCCGAGCTCCATGGGTGGAGATGAAGTACTGGAGCACTGTCAGCCCTTCCCGAAAGTTAGCAGTGATTGGGGTCTCGATAATTTCGCCGGAAGGCTTCGCCATCAGCCCACGCATACCCGCCAACTGTCTCATCTGCTGCTTACTTCCTCGGGCTCCGGAATCTGCCATCGTGTAAATGGAGTTCAACTCATCACTCTGACTGTCGAATTTGGACATGCCCTGAAACATCTCGTCCGCGACCTTCTCCGTTACATCCGACCAGATAGCAACGACCTTGTTGTATCGCTCACCATTGGTAATCGCACCATCCAAGTACTGCTGCTCAACCTTAATAACCTCTTCCCGTGCTTTCTCAACCAGTTCTTCCTTGTTCTCCGGAATGATCAGGTCGTCGATACCGACGGTGAAACCCGCCTTGGTGGCATAGAGAAAACCTATTTCCTTCAACTCGTCCAGCATCGTCACAGTGGCTTCGTGCCCAAACTGGAGGTAACCGTAGTTGACCAGCTGCTGCAGTCCCTTTTTCTTCAGCAAACCATTAACGAAGGGCATGTCAGTAGAGAGGTGAGCGTTGAAAACCGTCCTGCCCACCGTGGTTTCGACCAACAGGTTCTGAACATCCTGTACGTCGGCATGCATCACATCCTGGTTGTCATACTGAGTAGTGAGATCAATCAGCTTACCC
>JAUVSF010000547.1 GCA_030597245.1 Acidobacteriota bacterium | reverse complement strand
CAGCATCAGCGGCACAAATGACGGCCCGGCCTTTTCAGTCGGCGTTTCCCTTCTGCATCCCTATCTTCAGGATGTGTTGCCAAGAGGGCACGCGGGACAAGTGCGAAGTTCGAAGTGCGAAGTTCGAACAGAGTGAATTATGAATTCACCACGAAGACACCAAGAGCACCAAGAAACACTTTGGCTATTGCGTTTGCCTTTGTGTCCCTGGTGACTTGGTGGTCTGAATCATCCGAGTCGAGGTGTTTTGACCTGCGCATTTCGAGCCCCGCTTCAGCGGGGCGGCATGTGTCGAGCCCAGGGCGGCTGCCCGACGAAGGAGGGTAGCAAACCCTGGGTTGTCGGCGATCCCCCCACAGGAGTCGCGCCTTGCGGGACGGCATGATTTTCGCCAGCTAGCGTTAGAGCACGGGCTGGATCTCGATGATCTGAGCCAGCTCGAAGATTGACCCTGGTCCCTCTACTCTTAATTAATGCCGTCCTCCGGACTCCAATCCTACGGGGGACCCAAACCTCAAACCTCAAGTTCGCTCAGGGTCTATTCGATTACGAGCATCCGCCTTCGCTCTCCGAGCTACGGCGCGACAGGCCGAGCACGAACTAAGATACCAAGACCCCAATACTCCAACACTCCAGGACTCCAATACTCCAGTACCCCAGTACTCCAAGCCCCCATGCCTCAAACCTCAAGGCCTCGAAGAGGGCAAGAAGTCCGTTTTGGCGCGAAATGTCAAGCTGCAACCTCTTCATAGACTTAGGATAGGGGTAATGAATCCTTTGAAAAGATCCGCTTTGATATTAGTCCTGCTGTCATTTGTGGCAGCTTCCCTCGCTGCCCCTGAAGAGAATCCAGCCATCGATCCAAAGGCTGCCCAAGTCCTCAAAGAGATGAGCGACTACCTGGGTGATCTTAAGCAATTCGCCTTCAGGACCAGGAACTTCATTGACCTTGTACTGAAGGGCGGACAGAAAATCACGCTCATTTCCTCGAGCAGGTCATTGGTCAGGCGCCCCGACCGGGTCATGAGCGAACGCTCTGGGGAGCCTGGCAGGTTGCGTCTCTTCTATGACGGCCATTCCGCCACCCTCTTCGATTTGAAAGGGCATCACTACGCGCAGCGAGCCATTGAGGGTGACCTGCACAAGGTGCTGGATTACTTGCGAGACAACCTGGGCATCGAAGTGCCGGCGGCCGACCTCATGTACCCGGACTCGTACGAGGGCTTGATGGAAACCGCCGAAGCCGCGACCTACGTGGGGACCGTCGAGCTTGACGGAATCTTGTGCCATCATCTCGCGTTTCGGGCTGAGGAGGTGGACTGGCAGCTTTGGGTCGAGGTTGGTGAACGACCGTTGCCTCGAAGATATTCCCTGATTTCGAAATGGACTACAGGAGCACCCGAGTTCGCTGTAACTTTTCAGGAATGGGAGTTTCCCAAAAACCTTCCTGACTCGATGTTTCAATTTAAGGCTCCACAGGGAGCCAAGAAGATTGAGTTCGAAGACGGTGGGAAGTAGCTTAAGCAGGAGACAGATCCATTGAAGAAGACTTTCTTTGTTTCGTTATTCGTACTTGCGAACCAAGGTGGGCAAGAGTAGGCTGGCATTAGAGGTCTTGCCCTGGCCAATTACATAAAGAGACTGAATTGGGTGTTCATACAGGCCCTTCGATGAAGTCTCCTCATGCACATAAATGGCAGAGAGGCTGGAACAAGGGCAGGTTAGTATGAACGTAGCATCACCTAGAGTCCCCAGTGTGTTGATTGTTGGAGTCATCTCGGCGTGGCTGTCCTTATCAGTAGGATTTGGAACCAACTCGTCCTTTTCTCAGCAGCCTGACAAACCCGTAAAGTTCGGCGGTACCTTTGATGAGCTAAAGCCTGTACAGCAAAAGCTCGTCAGAGACTGGTACCAACACTTCAATCAGATCATGGGAAAGGACCTGGATCCTGAAGTCGCCTATGGAGAGCTACCTTACTCGACCCGGACCACCTTCGAGGCAGTCACGAATGCGGCCATGAACACCAAACTCACCGATGATTCGGGGCATTCGCTGGGAAAGGCAATCGATCTCGTAGGCCTCGTTGAAACGGTTCGCGGGGAAGTCCCTAAGACAAGTGGCGATGTCCAGTTCCGCATCTACGTGGTCTTGGTTCCGGGTGCCGTCGATTTGCTCGAGCGCAGCGTTGAGTTCAAACGTGGCAGAGACAACACCCACTTTCACGTCGACTACCCCGTTAACTACCGCCTGGACGGCACACCTTCCCTTCAATTCTCGATCACTGAAGACGGGCAGCGGGCAGACATCGATGTGGACTATAAGTCTTCGAGCTTCCCGAAGCTGTTCTTTGACGGGCACTTGAGAGCCTCCAATTCCGACGTCCGTCCAGGTGACAACTATCAAACCCACGTCAGCCGCTGGCAGGGTTTCTCCAACTGGTGGCGCAACTTGTTTGGACTTCCGATCATACATAAGAGCGGTTCTGACACGCCACCTGAAGAAAAGCCTATGTTTCCTCCCAACCCCCGAGTTTCGGACCACGAGGACCTGGCAGTTGCCGTGGAGGATTTTCTCTCTTCCTGGCTGATCAAGCAGGAACCCCTGGAGGCTCTTCCGTATTACGGAGCGACCTCCTTCGCCTGCATCTCGGATCTCGAACCCGACGCCCCGACCACCGATATGGCCCCCTTTCGAATTCTGAGAGACATGAAGGAGATCAACCAGTTACTGGGAAAAATCAAGAGCCTCGAAGATGCGGTGGAGGCCATTGACCCGGGCAACTCACAGTTAAAGCCCATCAAGAATCCTCATGCAAAACTGTTCGCTCTGAATCGCATACCAGACGAACTCGTCGAAGACTTGGAGTGTCGCTACTCGGCGGAGTCGATTGCTCTGAAACACAAGGAGTCCCTCAAGGATCACTTCGCAGCGTCCATGAAGCTGAAGTCGCCACACTGGAAAGGACTCGATCTCTTTCAAGTTTGGGCGAAGCAGGAAGGCTATTGGAAGATCGTGGCCTTTCATTTGCAGCCCTTTGCAGATCACACGACAGTACCCGACTCGACCTCACGCCAGCCCCGGGAGAGAGCGCACCAGCCACTCTCGGTAGACCCGGGTCTCGTTGTGAGTGTAGAAAGATTCATGAATGAGTGGTTCCTACAAAAGGACCAGGACGGGGCGATGGAGTTCTTCTCGAAGAAGTCCTACGACTGCGTCGGCCTTTTCGACGATGCGTCCCAGTCTCCGATCACCAACCGAACCGAGGCCGTGGAGCGTCTACGGCAAGACCTCGGAAAGATCAGCGACTTTGCCGAGAAACCTGCCGCACTCAAGGATGCAATAACCGCCGCAGAACCGTGGACGGAAGATCTCCATCTCATCACCCATGATCAACAGGATGCCTATGCGCTGATAAGCTACTCCGACTACCACGCCGAACAGCTCGAATGCCGGCATCGGAAAGAAGGCCGCGAGTACCACGGCAAGAAACCCCGAAAACATGGCGGTTACTTTGCTGTCAGTTTCCAGCTGAAGAAAACGGGTGAACGTCCTCCGGTTGTCACTATCGTCTGGGCCAAAGAGAAAAAGGCCTGGAAGATTGTCTCTTTTGACATTGAAATGAACTGAGCAATT
>JAUVSF010000184.1 GCA_030597245.1 Acidobacteriota bacterium | reverse complement strand
TCTTCGAGAAACAGCAAACCGGGTGGACTCAGACGTCTGTGAATCCAGGCGTGATAAGCCTCGGTCAGGACCAGGCCCGTGTCGCCCGCTTTGGAAACTTCAAAGACATCACCATTGAAGGTATCAAGTACGAAGACCAGGACGGAAACGGCACCCTCGACACGGGAGAGCCGGGGCTCTCCGGCTGGACAATCGAGGTCGATCTCAACAGTGATGGGTCGTGGGAACACACGACAGTGCCTGGAACAGGCGGTGCTTACCGTTTCGATAACGTTGGCCTGGGCGACCTCACCGGAGAACGTACCTTTACGGTTCGGGAGGTGGCGAAACCGGGTTGGGTCCAAACAGCACCGCTGGGCAACACACCGCTGCCCTTTTTCAGCGGCATGAAGGTCAAGATCGATTTCGGCAACTTTCAGGTGATGTCGATCAGGGGAACGAAATTCCACGATGAGGATGGAGACGGCGTCCAGGGAACCGGTGAATCGGGCCTTCCCGGTTGGGAGATCCACCTTGATCTGAACACCGATGGAGTTATTGACGCAAAAGCCACAACGGACAGCACCGGCAGCTATGCCTTCAACAATGTGGGCCCGGGAGACCCGCTTGGCACTCGCCGGATGAGCATCAAGGAAATCCAAAAAACAGGCTGGAGGCTGACCTTTCCGCTGACGGGCCACGACTACCCGATACACAGTGGGTTGGCAGTAGTAGCTGATTTTGGAAACACGCAGACTACGGAGATCTGTGGAACGAAGTTCGACGATCTAAACGGAAATGGTGCGCGAGACGACGGTGAACCCGGTCTTTCCGGGTGGACGATCGAGATCGTCAAGCCTGATGGTTCGATCTCGAACGGGATCACCGATTCCGATGGACGGATTTGTTTCAAAGAACTCGATCCCGGGAGCTATACGGTACGGGAGGTGACACAAACAGACTGGATTCAGACGTATCCCGGGGGAGCAGGAACTCACCAGGTGAGCCTCGAGAGCGGCCAGAGTTTTGACAATGCGGACTTTGGCAACTTCCATGTAGCCGCTATCTGTGGAGTGAAGTTCCACGATGTTGACGCAGATGGCGTCCGCGGTCCAACGGAGCCAGGGCTTCCGGCTTGGACGATCCGGATGGACAAGCCGGACGGCTCCTCATCAACTGCGCAGACGGGTACCGGGGGACAGTACTGTTTCGAGAATCTAGGCCCCGGGAGTTTTACTCTGCATGAGGTCCAACAAGACGGCTGGCTGCAAACCTTTCCCTCTTCTGCTGCAAAACACTCCGTTAACACTGTGAGCGGTAGGAAGCTGGAGGGCCTCGATTTCGGCAATGCAGAGGAAGGTGGAGAATTCATACCGGTAACTCTGTGCGGAACCAAGTTCAATGATCTGAACGGTGATGGCACATGGACGGGTGGTGAGCCAGGGCTTCCGGGTTGGGTGATCGAGCTGTTGGCAGGTCCGACGGACGTGCTCCGAACAACTCAAACGAACGCCCAGGGACAATACTGCTTCGGCGAGATCGGTTCCGGGGCATACAATATCCGGGAGGTTCAGGTGGAAGGTTGGCACCAGACCCTCCCTCCTGACAACGCAGCCCATACCGTCACCGTGCAAAGCGGAAAGAATCTGGATGATCTCAACTTCGGAAACTTCCGGGCGGGGAGCGTATCAGGTCGGAGTTTCAACGATCTGGATGGGAATGGAAAGGCCGGTTTATTGGAAGGCGGACTGTCCGGCTGGACGATCTTTGTCGATTTGAATCGCGACGGTATCCTCAATAATCCCAACCTAAACGGAGTCTGTGACAAGGCTGCGACCGAGCCGTGTGCCAGGACCGACACAGACGGCGTGTACACCATCTCCGAACTAAAAGTGGGAACCTACACCCTCAGGGAAGTCTTGCAACCCGGTTGGAGGCAAACGACACCAGATCCTGAAAGCGTTACCCTCCAGACACGCGGAGCGACGGTCTCCGGGCAGGATTTTGGAAACTCGAGCACGGACAACGAGAGTTTTCTTTACTTCCCCTTCTATCAGTCGGGGCCCGGAGTTTTTTCGGCCTACGCCCTTTCCAACTATTCCCCGAGAGTTGCTAACCTCAGGTTCACAGCCTATCGGACGAATGGAGAACTCCAGCCTTTTGCCGGTAATCCGATGGTAATGCAACTGCCGGCCGGCCAACAAATTGCCCGGTTGGGGCATGAAATCTTCGACACTACCAGTTCGAAGCTCCAGGTCGGATGGGTCGAGGTATCGACTGACAACCCTGAGATTGGCAGTTTCTTCCAGTTCGGAACGACCGACCTACAGGGCCTCGATGGTTCGGTGGCAATCACGGAGCCTCAAGAGAACTTCCACTTCACTCGCATCTACGAATACCCCCCTGACCTGCAAACTTACCTTGCTGTTGCAAATCCTAATGACTCGGTGATCCGAGCGGTTCTGACTCTCCACGACCTTTATTCTTTCGGTGAGACCACACCAGAGTTCCAGGTCGTACACGAGATTCCCCGAAAAGGATTATTACTTGGCTCTGTCTCGGATTTCTTTAACGGATTCGAAGGAAACGGGTGGGTCGAGGTGCAGATCGAGAACGCCCAGGCTGCCGTTGGATTTGGGTTGATTGAGCAGTCTACTCCGAAAAGTATCGTCGGACTCAATGCCATAGCTGAAGGCGGGAGCACTACCTCCTATTCTGCCCAACTTGCCTCAACCTATGACGTCTTCACGAGTATCAAGTTGGTAAACACGAGCAATGAGCCCCAGTCTGTTGACATGGAAGCAATTGGAGAAACCGGAGAACTCGTCAGTGAGATGCCCTGGTTCCTTTTCGAAGAAGAGCAATTCGAAGATTTCGCGGCCTTCGTTTTCGAAGTGGATTTCGAGAATCCTTTGGTGGGATCCCTTCGTGTCACCGCCGAATCAAACAGTGTGATCGGCGACGTACTTTTCGGGGACGCAGAAGAGTCAGAATACCTTGCGGCACTACCGCTTCAGAAAGAGGCTTTCAAAAAGGCTGTATTCAGCCACGTCGCTAACGGGTTGGGCTTCTTCACCGGGCTGGCCTTCTACAACCCGGACCCAAGTTCTGCCGAAATAAGAATTGAGGTTAGGAAGGCGACGGGAGAACTCGCCGGGGAGCGTTCCCTTTCGCTGTCAGGAGGGCATCGCATCTCGAAAACTCTGGTTCAACTGGTTCCCGAATCCAAAGGCCTCTTAGGAGGCTACATCCTTGTGGAATCCACGGTTCCAATCATCGCCCAGCAGCTCTTCGGCCGCTTTGACCTTTCCCTGATGTCCGCTGTTCCCCCGACTGTGATCGACTGAGTTTCATTCGCGTGGCATGAGGTAGCGTGTAACGGGCAGAAGGAACCACTTCAGTATCTGGTCTGGCCTCGACTGACTGCCTTGACAGTGCCCTCATTCCCTATTACGCCTGGGTACATAGCGAACCTGGGAAAATGGTAGTGTTGCAAAAGCGGTCAAAATGAGAAGGTTGTGGAAGTGACGAGCAGCTTTGAATCAGTTTCAGTTGGTCGGACTCGGGACCGAGCTGCTTCGGAAACGGTTCCCTACCAGGCATGTCGAAGTTCGAATTACGATTTTCGAAGTTCGAATGAGCGCAGACCGGCCCCCGGCAAGAAGCGAAACCCCCGACTACAAGAGACCAGAGGATAGTTCCGTGAACATTTACAAGTTTCTCCTGTCTTCCATACTGTTTGCCGTCGTTTGCTCCCTCAGCGTTCAGGCCAAGGGACCCAACCTGATCATCATCCTGACCGATGACCAGGGATACGCCGATGTTGGGTTCAACGGGAGCACAGACATCCTGACACCCCACATCGACACGATAGCGGCAAGCGGGGTACGGTTCACCAACGGTTATGTGTCGTACCCGGTCTGTGGGCCGAGTCGGGCGGGACTGTTGACGGGGCGGTATCAAGGTCGGTTCGGCTTCACAACCAACCCGACGATCAGCCCTGAGGAGGAACGTGCGGGCATCCCGGTCGATGAAAAGAACATCGCTGAGGTACTGGCCCAGGTAGGTTACACCAGTATGATCATCGGCAAATGGCATATGGGCAGCCACCCAACTCATCACCCGCTCAACCGGGGATTCGACGAGTTTTACGGTTTCCTGTCGGGCGGCCACGACTATTTCCCGGAAAGCCTGACACTGAACGACCTGAGCGAGGTCACCACGAAATGGGGTTGGTATCGCACAAAACTCCTACACAACCACACGCGAGTTGAAACCGATGAGTACCTGACGGACGAGTTTAGCAACGAGGCAGTGTCGTTCGTCGAGCGCCATCATGCCGACGAGAATCCGTTCTTGCTCTACCTGGCCTACAACGCGCCGCACACACCAATGCAGGCTTCACAGAAGTATCTGAACCGGTTCCCCAACCTCAGCGGCACACGCAAAACTTATGCGGCGATGCTGAGTTCCGTGGACGACGGCGTTGGGCGCCTTCTGGCAAAACTCAGGGAGCATGACATTGAGGAGAACACGCTGATCTTCTATCTCTCGGACAACGGGGGCGCAACCAACAACGCGTCGATCAACATCCCGCTGCGCGCGCACAAGGGTTCACTCTACGAGGGCGGCATCCATGTGCCATTTGCAGTGCAATGGAAGGGGAGGCTCCCGGCTGGGGTGGATTACGAGTCTCCTGTGATCTCTTTGGACATCCTGGCGACGATCGCGGCACTGGCCGACGCGCCGATCTCGGAGGACCGTCCCCTCGACGGGGTGAACCTGATCCCGCACTTGACGGGAGAGAATCCCGATCCACCGCACACACGGCTCTTCTGGCGAAAGTACAACAACCTGAGCCGTGCGATCCGGTACGGCAATTACAAACTAGTGGACACCGACGGCAGTACCGAGGACATGGAATTGTACGATCTGACCGCGGACATCGGGGAGCAGAACCTCCTCGCGAAACGCGAGTACGACACCGACGATTCGAGGATCCAGATCGACGGACAACCCTACCCGATCTACGAAATGATGAAATCATGGGGGCAGTGGTCAAGCGGTCTGAAACCTTTGGCTTTTCCCACCCTTGGCGACGACGTCTGGTGGTGAGACAAGTCGGGAGTAGCTCCCAGCAAATGCAGGTTGATTGAGATGAGCAAATGAGTAGCAAAGCAACG
Organism: Acidobacteriota bacterium; assembly: GCA_030597245.1. Lineage (GTDB taxonomy): Bacteria > Acidobacteriota > UBA6911 > RPQK01 > JAPXNP01 > JAUWTT01. The sequence goes on along the minus strand of JAUVSF010000184.1, from coordinate 3,314 downwards.
ATTGAAGAATTCTTGGCGCAGCCTGTGTTGGCGGTGGTTGGAGTCTCTCGAGATAGTAAGAAGTTTGGCAGTAAGGTCTACAGCGATCTCAGACGCAAGGGGTACCAGACATTCGCCGTCAATCCGAATGTGCACGTCATTGGGGACAGCCCCTGCTACCCCAGTTTGCAGGCCTTGCCGAAGCGGGTGGACGGAGTCGTCTTCGTCGTCCCCCCAGGGGAGACGGAGAAGATGGTGCAGGAAGTCGCTGAAGTTGGTATTCGCCGGGTCTGGATGCAGCAGGGTTCGGAATCGCAAGACGCCATCCGTTTCTGCGAAGAAAACAACATCAGCGTGGTGGCGGGAGAATGTATACTGATGTTCGCCGAACCAGCCGAGTTCTATCATCGCGTACACCGTTGGGCTTGGGGAGTATTGGGCAAGTTGCCCAAGTGACTGGGGCCAGGTCGAGGGGATTTCAAGCTGAACATCTGCCTTTTCCGCTCGGCCGTATACTGATGCGAGACTCCGGCTCCGCTGTCGCCCCTTTCCTCAAAACTCACAATGATCCATTAGCAGGAAAGTGTTACCGATGTCCTGAACCTAAAGTGTTACCTATGTCTTGACCACACCCAAATGCCGGTGATCGGTGATCGGTAATCGGGGTGATCGGTTATCGGTGATCGGGGAAGGAGATTTAAGGACACCAAGAAGATGTCAGCCCGAGAACAGGACAGTCCTACCGGCATCCGGCATCTAATACGATTGTCTTACCCATTGGAGTGATCTTGTCAACCTGAATGGGTCCGGTACCGGGTACTTCAGCGGACTCCGAAACCTCTACAGCGCGAATACTTCACCAAAGGGAAGAGTTTGCCGGAGGTTCAATCCTGTATTACAATGTAACACATGAAGAGTTCCACTCTATCCATCCGGCTTGACCCAGAACGGGATGCTATGCTTTCGCAGTTGAGTGAGCAGGAAGGCAAAAGCAAAAGTGAAGTGGCCCGGGAAGCGTTGAGGCGCCAACTCAGCTTGGCACAGTTCGAGGCCTTGAGAAGACGTGTCATGCCATTTGCCGAGTCCCGGGGTTACCTGACCGACGAGGATCTCTTCCGCGAAATCTCTTGAGATGCGAGTCTTCCTCGACACCAACGTACTGGTCAGCGCATTCGCCACCAGAGGACTCTGTGAAGACGTCTTCCGTGAAGTGCTCACCTTTCACGAACTTGTCGTTTCGGGAACCGTGCTGACGGAGTTGGAAAATCTTTTGCAGCAGAAGCTTCTGGTTCCTGCCACAATGTCCAGAGAGATCCTGGGGTTTCTCTTCTCAAATGCTGAGGTGGCACAAGACCCGACGTTGTTGAACCTCTCGATCTCTGACGAAGCGGACATTCGGATCGTGTCGGAGGCAGTCTCGGCCGGAGCCGATGTCCTGGTGACTGGGGACAGAGAGGTGGCGGCTCTCGGCAAGGTGGAAGGTGTGCGAGTTCTTTCTCCAAGACAATTCTGGGAGCACGTTCGAACCGACCCGGGCAACCTAAGTTGATAGCTGCCCAAGGTGTGCCCGCGTCGGACCCACATAATCCCACACGGGCGGAGTCTTGAGACAGACAGCCTGGGGAGGTCACCAAAAGAAGGAGGAACGTGGAGATGAAACCTCGCGAACGGGTTGAATTGGCATTGAACCATGAAGAGCCGGATCGATGTCCGTTACAGGTCAGCTTCACACCAGAGTTTGCCTCTCAACTGAAGCGGGAATTGGGTCTGACAGATGATGATCTTCACAACCCCCACGGGGGTGGAAATACCTACCGGCTCGAGAGGCTTCTCGGGGAAGATCTACTTCTGACTTCGGTTGGCTGGGCCAATTCGTACTACAGCGAGAGCGCCGATACCTACACCGATGAGTGGGGCGTAACCTGGAAGAATGCACCCTATGAAACGCCTTTCGGCCGGGGCACCTACACTGAAATGATCGGTCACCCATTGGCCGAAGACGATCAGATCACGACATATCGCTCACCGGATCCCACAAGACCGGAGCTGTATGCCGAAGCAGAGAGTCTAATCGAAAAGCACAAGGCAGAGTACTGGATCGTAGGGGTCACCGTGACGACGATCTTCGAGACAGCTTGGGCCCTTCGTGGGTATGAGAGAATCCTGATGGATCTTGTCCTCAACCCGGACGTCGTGGAGGCTCTATTCGAGATCCCCTACCGTTATCATCGTACGGCCGCGGAACGGCTGGTCCAGATGGGTGTAGACATGATCTGGCTGGGTGATGATGTAGGGACCCAGGATCGAATGCTCTTCTCACCCGAAACCTGGCGGCGCTTTCTGAAACCAAGAATGGCTGAGCTGATAGCAGCTTTGAAGAGTCTGAATCCGGCCCTGAAGATAGCCTACCATTCGGATGGCGAGATATCGCCAATCATTCCGGAGCTGATCGAGATCGGAATCGATGTGTTGAACCCGATCCAACCGGCCTCCATGTCCCCGACAGAACTGAAGAAGAAGTATGGGGACCGGCTCTGTTTCTGGGGCACGATCGACGAACAGCATACCCTTCCCTTCGGCTCGCCCTCGGATGTAAGGAACGAAGTCCTTGACAGACTTCAGACTGTCGGCAAGAAGGGAGGATTAATCCTGGGGCCTACCCACCACATTCAACTCGACACCCCGATGGAGAACTTCCGGGCCATGGTGGACACGGTTATCGAAACTCCTTATCGGTGATGGAAACTCGACCACCTCATGGCGTCTTTGCGTTCTTGGTGTGAAACATCCTGACGCCTTGGCGTGAGACGAATCTATTTCACGCAAAGCCCGCCATTTTTTGAATTCTGTTGTGCGTCACACAAGTGTAGACTGATTAAATGCGAATTAGAAACGTCCTCCTTCTAGCCCTGTTCGCTCTATTCGCTCTATTCACTGCTTCAGTAGTTGCTCAAAACCCTGACGCTATTCGACCCTGGGATGAGAATGCTTTTTACTGGCAATACAAAGGCAGCGCACTGCTCCTCTTAGGGGGCAGCGACGACGATAACCTTTTCCAGTGGCCAGATGAGGAACTCAAGAAGCAGCTAGACCTTATTGAAGCGACCGGGGCTAACTACGTTCGGAACACGATGTCTGATCGAGACGACAAAGGCTTTGAACTGTACCCATTTCTCCGATTACCCAGTGGCAAGTATGACCTTGATCAGTGGAATCCTGATTATTGGGAGCGCTTCGAACGCTTCCTTCAATGGACGGCTGAACGCGACATCATCGTCCAGATCGAAGTCTGGGATCGTTTCGATTACAGCCGTCAACGCTGGCCGCCACACCCG
>JAUVSF010000039.1 GCA_030597245.1 Acidobacteriota bacterium | reverse complement strand
TCCGCCACGTCAACAGTTTCCTACTATACGGAGCCCCGGGCGGAAGATGGCCTTCCAGGCCGTCACAAAACTGCTGATCTCCAAAGTGACAAGCTGAAAGCTTATCCTCCGCATTGTAAGCAGTTTCGTACTATACGGAGCCCCGGGGATCTCAGAGACCGGGGGCGCTTCACGGGGGTGACGGCACACCCATGCTACACAGCCTCATGAGAGAAGCAGGGCAAGTGCAGACTTTGCAACGGCGAGGCCCGCCGCCGTGCAAATTCTGCGCTCCCACTGTTTTTTGGATGGAACACCGTTTACACTGACAAGGTACAGAGTATTCGCAGCCTGAAATAGCACGGATTTCACAGTGAGACCTCTCTTCAAACTCGAAGTCGTTCTATTTTCAGTCTTCTTATTGGGTTCTCCGTCACTCTTCGCCCAAGCGGTACAACTCCCTACCCCTGAAGAGGCCTTTCGTGACTATGATCCGGAGGCTGAGTCTCGGCGACTGATTCAAGACATCATGAGTGGCCTCGAACCGGCGAAGAGGGGGCAAGTCATGAGGACGGCTGCCATGCTCAGGGGGCAAGGAGCCGATCAAATCACCTCAGAACAGATCCGATCGTTTCTGGAGGAAATCAACTGGGAGAAATACCGGGGACGAATCCTGCGTCTGTTGATCTATCGTTCCGGAGTTTTCGATGTCTTCGAAGGGGGTTTCGGGAAATGGCTCCGAGTCATTCACGATTTCCTGCTCTTTTTTCTGGACCGAATGCCCGAAGACCGCCTGATCGAACGGATCACAGGGCAACTCAAGTTGAGTGCTATTGACGATCCAGGGAAGAGGACCCTGGCTCTGATTGAAAGCACCCCTTCGCTTCAGAAGCTTGGCCAGATTCTGGCGCGGTATCCCGGGGTTCCCCCGGAGATGCAGCGCTATCTCCAGCAGCTCGAGAATAGTATCCAGACACTTCGCCGCGACGACCTTGTCGAGCTCATTGTCGCTGATATTGGTGATGCAACCGTGAAGGAATACTCCCTCGAGTTTTCCGATGAAATACTCGCCGAAGCGACAATTGGAGCCGTAATCAAGGCCTCATTCATCGAACCGGATGGTCAAGCCCGCCAAGTGGCGGTCTGTAAGGTCATCAAACCCAGGTCGGTCACTGCGTTGACCGAAGAACTCGTGATTTTCGACGGGATTGTCCATTACTTCGAGGTAAATGGTCATACCTATGATATCGGCGACGTTCCTCTGACACAGATGTTCCAGGATGCCCGAGACGCACTGGAAAAAGAAACTCAAGTAGTTGAAGAACAGAGAAACCTTGCCCGGGCTTTCGAATACTACCGGGATAACCCCGACGTGGAAGTCCCTCGCATTTTGGACTTCTCGACAGACAACGTTACATTCATGGAGTTTGTTAAAGGGGGGAAAATCACGGACGCGTTCCCCGGAGATCCGGTATCCCGGGCCAGATTGGCCACGACCCTGGGCCAGGTCATGACCATCGATGTCATTTTCTCTCCGCAGGACAAAGCGATCTTCCATGGTGATCCCCATCCCGGGAACGTTTTCTACATCGATGACCCTGAGCACCCCTACAGGATTGCTCTCCTCGACTGGGGGCTATGTGGTGAACTCGGCCGGGAGCAAAGGGAGAAGCTGATTCAGTTGATCCTCGGCCTCAAGCTCGGAAACACGAAACGAATTGCCAACAACCTTGATGCACTTCTGGACGAAGCGATACCAGACACTCCGGAGAATACTGAATTCAAGAGGATGCTCGCCGAAAAGATTCTGAAAGGTTCAAGAAAGGACTCCGATTACTTTCAGGTTTTGGGAGAACTCGTAGCGGAACTGACGAAAGCAGGATTTGCCCTGGACTTCAATCTGGCCCTGTTTATCAAGGCACAGGTGACCATTACTGGGATGCTGCAGGACCTTGATCCTACGTACAACCGAGGCGAAGAACTCTTTGCATGGGTACGTGGGAAGGTCTACAAGGAAACCCCTAAACGCCTGCTCTACACCGTTTATTTCCCTAAGTGGACTTCCCACGACTATGGAACCATGATCTCCAACGAAGACGTCAAGGATGTTCAGTTCAAGTCGATTGGTGGAGGGTTTTCGAAGTTTGGAAAAGGGTTCTGGGCTGTTGTCAGCTGGCCTTTTCGTCAGCCGGAACCGGCCGAGACTCCTTAGCCGGGACGTATCCGAGATTTACCACAAAGGCACGAAAGCACAAAGAAATCCTAGAATCGGAAGCGAGAGCTTGTTTTAGTCCTTAGATATTCGAACTTGAGATTTGTTTCGAATTTCGAGCTTCGAGCTTCGAGTTCGGGCATGGTGCCTACTTGATCCCCAATTTTTTCTGGATCTGTTCCAACGGTATACCCTTCGTTTCGGGCATTATCAGCAGCACCCACAGCAGTTGCAGGACCATCATAGAAGCATAAAAAGCGAACGTGTGTCCGCCAGATATCTCCGCAATCATCGGAAAAGTCCAGGAAATCAACGCGGCCATGAACCAGTGAGTGAAACTGCCGAGCGCCTGTCCGCGTGCACGTACGCGGTTTGGGAAGATCTCACTGAGAAAAACCCAGATTACTGCTCCCTGGCCGAAAGCATGCGACGCGATGAACACAAGAAGGCTCACCAACACGACAAGGCTACCTGTGGGAGTGAATTCGGTCCCGAAAGTGTAAAAAGCCCAGGCGGTCATTCCCAGGCTCACGATGTAGCCGATTGAACCGACCAGCATCAATCGACGCCGACCAATGTGGTCGATAACCAGAAGAGCCGCCATCGTAAATACCAGGTTGGTACCGCCAACGGCCACGGTCTGCAGCAGCGCGGAACTTCCCCCAGCTCCAGCCATCTTGAAGATATGTGGCGCGTAGTACATCAAAGCGTTGATGCCCGACAACTGGTTAAAAGCAGCGATAGCCACCGCGAACAGGATCGGTTTTATGTAGGCTCTTTGAAAAAGCGGTTCCCTCAGGCTGTGATGGGCCAGATCGAGCGAGTCCCGAATCTCGTTAATCTCCTCTTCGATGTCGCCCGTGTCAGTGCCTAGTTTTTCGAGTACAAGACTCGCCTCATCGATACGCTCCTGTGAGACAAGCCATCGGGGGCTGCGGGGTGTCAGAAACAGAAGGAAGAAAAACGCGACCGCAGGGAAGACCTCCACACCGAACATCCACCGCCATTCGACCGCTCCAAGTCCCAGTTCTGTTATCAGGAAGTTGGAGAAGAATGCCAGCAGTATCCCGAACACGATGTTGAACTGGGTCATGGCTACCAATCGTCCACGGTAACGAGCGGGCGATATTTCGGCAATGTACATTGGCGAAGCCACCGACGCCCCACCCACGCCAAGGCCACCGATGAAACGAAAGAAGAGGAACGAGCCCCAGTCCCATGCCAGGGCGCTGCCGAGGGCAGAAACAGAGTAGAGTACGGCAATGATGATCAACACGGTCCGCCGCCCAAGTCGGTCGGCTGGCCGGCCCACGGCTACTGAGCCCACGATTGTTCCGATCAGGGCGCCGGCGACAGTAAAACCGAGGCCGAAATTGCTCAGCTGAAAAACACTCTTCAGCGCACCGGTCGTGCCGGAGATCACCGCTGTATCAAATCCGAACAGCAATCCTCCCAAAGCGGCGACCAGCGTACTCCCAAAGAGATAGGACTTCCCTTTCATACGCTCTCCCACATGGCCAGGGCTCCGATATTACCAGAGTTCGATCCTGATGAAATACGTCTCGAAGTCTCGAAGTCTCGGAAGGAAGACGTCTCGAGGTCTTGAACCTTGGGGCTTGGGGTCAGGTTTCAGGAAAATAACCACCAAAACACAAAGAGCACCAAGAAGGCATTCTAACCTTACTGTTCATCGTGTCTTGCTGGTGAGTTGAAATGCGAAGTCAGCACTTCTTCATTCGTTCGCACTTCGTCGTTCGTCGTTCGAACTTTTCTTCATTGGCTATCGAAAGGAGGCTCCACGCGTGATCGTTTCATACCCCCACCCCCGGCTCCCTCGAATTCCGGTGTACCCACACCGCTCAACTCGGGGAGCCCTTCTCTTTCCTTCTTCCTTCCGGTCAGCCAACGAACGATCCGTTGAAAGTCTTCGAGAATCAGGTATTCCGCCGGAACTAAGATTAACGTGACCAACGTGGCGAACATGACTCCGAAAGCCAGCGAAATAGCCATTGGAATCAGAAACTGCGCTTGAATACTGGTCTCGAGAAGGAGGGGGGTCAGGCCGCCAAATGTCGTCAAAGAGGTCAATAGAATGGGCCGGAAACGAGCCATCCCGGATTCACGCACGATGTCATGAATGCTCTTTCCCGGAACCCGGTGTCTGTTGACATAATCGACCATGATAAGACTGTCGTTGACAACCACACCAGTTAAGGCCACCATCCCGAAACCAGACAGAATGGTCAAGGTAAAGCCCAGAATGAGATGTCCCCAAATGGCGCCCATCAGACCGAAGGGAATGGCAGTCATAATAATCAAGGGCTGGAAGTAAGACTTCAAAGGAACCGCCATCAGGGCAAAGATCACCATCAGTGCCAAAATGAAACCCTCGCCAAGAGAGGCCAGAGTCTCTTGCTGTTCTCGTTGTTCTCCTTCCAGCGTATAGAAAATGCCAGGATTACGGGCCAGCAGGTCAGGAAGCACGGTCTGCTCCAGCTGACCTATGATTTCATTGGCATTGGCTTTAGTGACATCCACTTTGGCCGTCACATTGATTGCGCGTCTACGGTCAACACGGTCAATCGTGGAGTAGCCGCGACCGATCTCAGCCTCTGCAACGGTAGAGAACGGAACCTCAATTCCCCCGGGAGCTCTGATCCTCATATTTTCGAGATCTCCAAGAGAGCTCCTTTCGTCGCGGGGATACCGGACCATGAGTCGCAGGTCGTCCCGTCCCCGCTGGATTCTCTGGGCTTGCTCACCGTAGAAGGCCTGGCGAACTTGTCTAGCCAAATCAATTTGGGAAAGGTTGAGCACTTCGGCCTCAGGCTTGATCTTGAGCTTGACCTCCTTCTTCCCAGCCCGAAAAGAATCGGCAATGTCATATACGCCTGGATAGTTACGAAGCTCGTTCTTGAATTCGTTGGCAACCTTTCGCAGCACCGTAACATCCGAGCCGGTTAACTGCACATTAATAGGGTCTCCAGCCGAGAATAGAGACGAGCTGAAGTCGAGCTGGACCGCGTCTGGAATATCTCCCGTCAATTCACGCCACCGATCTGCCACTTCGGTGCTCGACACATTTCTCTCTTCCGACGGTGCCAATTCAACGTTAACCTCAGCAAGATATGCCCCACTTCCTCCACTTGCGGAACTCCCAGGGCCCCGGCTGCGCGCCAGAGATGGCTGCTCTCCGATGGAAGTCAGCACGTGCTTGAACATACCATCCATACCGCTCTTTTCACCGTCAAACTCTTCGCGAACCTGATTCAGCGAGTCCTCGATACGCGCAACAGCCGCAGTCGTCACTTCAACCGGGGTCCCCAGGGGCATGGTCAGCCGGGCAACCACCCAATCGGCCTCAACATCAAGCATGAACTGGAATTTGATCCGTCCCCCGATGACGAAGCCGGCGGTGATCAGCAGGGCACCGATGGCCAAAGCCATCGTGGCGTAGCGCCAGGACAGGGCATAATCCAATAGAGGGATGTATACATTTCTGATGAAGAACTTCAGAGACCAGTCAAAGAACCCTCGGAAAGCTTTCCAGACAGCTGAAAGCCCTTGAGGTTTCTTTTCATGTTTCGGGTGTTTCAAGTGAGAAAGATGGGCCGGAAGAATAAACAGACACTCGATCAAGGAGAAAACGAGTGTGGGCATGACAATAAGAGGGATCACTCTGAATATTTTTCCGATCGGCCCCGGAACCATCAGCAAAGGAGCGAATGCCGCGAGCGTTGTGAGGATAGCGAACGTTACTGGAATCGCCATTCCTTTTGCACCCTCAACAGCTGCCTGAAGTTTGCTCTGTCCCCGTTCAAACTTCGTGTAGATGTGTTCACCGACCACGATCGCGTCATCAACTACGATTCCCAGAACCACGATGAAAGCGAACAAAGAGATCAAGTTGATCGAGACACCCAAAGCCGGCATGAACAAAAGAGTTCCCAAAAATGAGATCGGAATTCCGAGACTTGCCCAAAAAGAAAGCTTGAGGCGGAGAAACAGAGCAAGGATCAGAGCCACCAGGAGTAAACCCATACGCCCATTCCTGATCAGCAAGTCCAGACGACTGCGCAGAACCTTCGCGTCATCCTGCCAGGCCGTCAAAACGACACCCTCAGGCACCCTGGACTGGGCCTCAACGACGTACTCCTTAACAATCCGCGAAATCTCGAGAGCGCTCTGCTCACCTACCCTGAAGACCTGAACCAGGACAGCAGGATTCCCGTCAAAACGGGCTCGTTGATCGGTTTCCTCAAAACCGTCAACGACCGTAGCAATATCACCAAGCCTGATATGAGTGCCGTCAATCCGACTGATCAACGCCAGGTTTTCGAATTCCCGGCCGCGATAGGCCTGGCCCTTTGTTCTCAGCAGGATCTCACCGCTCACCGCTCGAATCGAGCCGCCCGGCAGGTCAAGTGATGAACGCCGCACGGCCGAGGCCACGTCATCAAGTGTCAAGCCGTAGCGACGCAGGGCCCTTTCGGAGACTTCGATCGAAACCTCATAGGGACGGGCGTTCGCTAACTCGACCTGAGTGATTCCGTCGAGCGCTGAAATCTCATCGCGTATCTGCTCACCCAAGATCTTGAGCGTCCGCTCATCAGTGGGACCTGACACCGCAATGTTGATGACTTGCCTTCGGACCAACATCTCCTGGATCACGGGGCTTTCGATCTGTTCGGGGAAGGTTTCGATGGCATCGACGCGGGCTTTGACCTCGTCCAGCACCGTCCTCATGTCGGCGCTTTGCATCACTTCGATCGAAATGGTCCCTAAACCTTCAGAAGCCTTAGAGGTGATCTTCTTGATTCCGTTGATGCCCTGAATCTGCTCTTCTATCCGAACGCAGACACCTTCTTCGACCTCTTCCGGAGCCGCTCCAAGATACAGGACCGAGACAGTGATCATATCGGTCGAGAACTCAGGGAAGACCTCCTGCTTGATGGACGGGAGCATGATCAGGCCACCCACCATAAGAATCACCATCAGGAGGTTCGCTGCTACGTGGTTCTTGGCAAACCACTCGATGGCGCGATTCACGACGACACCTCCTCGTCAGCTACCCGGACCTTCATCCCTTCAACCACCGTTTCCATCGGAGATATGCAAACAGCCTCCCCTTCCTCCAATCCACCCTGGACAACCACACGTTCCCGCTCGTTCTTGAAAACGTCTACGGTCCTGAAGCGTAGTCGTCCCTCTGCATCCACGATGTATACCTGGTCTGTGCCGCGGATGGCTGCCCGTGGCAGCACTACCGCACCCTTGAGCCAGTTTCCGAGGATTTCAGCCTCCACGAACATGCCCACCGCGAGGGGAGGGCGTCCGGGATCTTTGCCACGCCCATAGGGATCGAGCACCTCCGCCACGACATAGATCATTCTCGTGCTTCGGTCAATTTCTCCCTCTGTCCTGACGATCTTGCCCTTCCAGACATGCTCTCTACCGGCAAACTGAGCTCTCAATAGGACCTTGGGGCCGTCCAGGGATGTCTCTTCATCGCCTCGGTAGCTGAGAGGAACCCTGACGAAGGCCAGATCCTTATCCGGCAGAGGAAGGCGGACTTCAGCCACATCTATCGAATAGAGCTGCGCTACTGCTTGTCCCCGGCCCACATACTGACCGATGTCAACATTCTCCTGTCTCACCCGTCCCACAAAAGGGGCTCCGATCTCCGTCCGCTCCAGATCCCGGTTTGCCTGCCTGAGTGCCGCTTCGGCGCCTGCCAATGCAGCCTCGGCCTGGGCAACTTGTGGAATCCGCAGAACCAATGGAGAAGCTTCTTCGCCTTTGCCCAATTCCTTCCACTCCTCGGCAGCAACAGCGGCTTCCGCGCGTTCCTGTTCCAGGCGAAGTGTCATCTGCGCAACTTCGGCTTCAGCTCGGATGAGTGCCAGTTCATAGTCATGAGGATCGATCCTGAGTAAGACCGTACCCTTTTCAAAAAAACCACCGACCACAAGCGAGGGCGAAACATAAGTGACTTTTCCAGCCACTTCAGGAATCAGGTCGGTCACAACCTTGGGGGACACTGTCCCCTGAGAAAGCACCGAGAGTCGGATGTCCTCTTTCTTAACGTTCATGGTCCTCACCAAAGGAACCACCTGCTCTCGAACCTGCGTTTCAATCTCAGGGCGGGACTCGATCATCCTCCATGCCCCGTAGGCTCCGGCAACCACAAGCAGGAAGGGAACAATTACTTTCAGTATTCGGACTATCACGACGTTTTCTCCTTCTCAGCCTCTGTCGTCTCGGATTCGAGTTCTTCCGGCTGAAGGCTGCCGCCAAGCGCCAGGTGAAGGTCAACCCGGGCATCAAGCCGCTGACGGCGCACGGTGAGCAACTGGCTTTCAGCAGTCAAGCTTCGTCTCTGAGATTCGAGAACCGTCACGAAGCTCTCCAGTCCCATGTTGTATCGATCTTCAGCAAGCCTCAGGGAAGCTGTGGACTGTGTTGCCGCATCGGCAAGATCAACCTCCTGTTTGGCCAGGAACTTCTCGGCGGCCAGAGCAGACTCGACCTCCAGGAACGCTCGCAGAACAGCACCAGCCCATTGGGCGGCCACATCCCGAGAATTGGCGTCCCGCAATTCAATCTGTGCCCTCAGTCGGCCTCCCTGGAAGATCGGCTGAAGAAGGTTTCCTGCCAGACTCCAAACGAAGAACTGTCCGTTGAAGACATCGAGATAGGAACTGGTAGACGTACCAAAGCTCCCCGACAAACTGATACTCGGATAAAGAGCCTTTCGAGCCTCAGACCACCGGGCACCGGCTGCCCACATTCGTTTTTCCGCAGCAATCAGATCGGGTCGCCGAGAAACCAGCTCCGAGGGAACACCGGCAGGAGGAATCGGCGGAACCGCTGGAAGCGCTTCCGTCGGTTGGATTGCCGCTGCAGGATACTGTCCGAGGAGAAGTTCCAACTGGCGAATCCCTCTGTCCAGCTGTTCCTTCCGCTGCTGCAGAAGGGCCTCTGCTCCAGCGAGACTCGATAACGCCAGTCGGAGGTCGAGGGACGACTGAACGCCCCGTTCGTACCGGCCCCGAACTCGCCCGGCGGTGCCGCCATAGCTGGTCACTGTCGTTTGCGCCAACTCGACCTGCTGCAGCGCTTCGAGAACCGCGAACCAGGCTTTGCTGGTCTGAGCCACCAACGACAGTCTGGCGGCCCAAAGATCCGCGGCAGCAGCCTCAAAATCTTTGGTTGCAGCGAACTTACGAGCCCTGATTTTGCCCCAGATGTCCACTTCCCAGGAGATGTCAAGAGATACTCCCGAACTTGTAAAGCTTCGGCTCAGGACTTCGCCCTCAGCACCTGGAATGGGTAAGCCGATGAAATTCTGCCTCTGTCCGCTCCCTCTCCAGCCACCGCTAATGGATGGCCAGAGGTCGGCTCCCGTGATCTTCGCCTGCATGGCAGCCGCAGTTAGCCGAGCCGCTGCTGCCTGAAGATCGTAGTTGTGCTCCAACGCTTTTCCGACCAGTTCATCCAATCGCTCATCTTCGAATGCCGTCCACCACTCAGCGCGAATCTCGGAGTCGTCTACATCCGACGCCGTCCACTGGTCGGGCGCAGGGAGCTCAGGCTGATGGCGGATCTGAATCGCATCCTTCTTACAACCGAAAGAAAACGCAAGAATGAGGATCAAAACTCCCTTTTTCATGTCGAGCCCACCTCCACTGGCACGGGGGCCTCCGCCTGCAGGCCGGCCACGGCAAAACGTATGAGTCGTGACAGAACAGCATCCGGGTCGTTCAGAGTGACCTTATCTATCGAGAGCCCTTCTTCGACTGTCACCCCTTCAGATTGGAGGGTTTCGAGATAACGAAGAGTCGCCGAGTGCGCCATCGTATGGGCCATCGCGCCGATGACAAAATGGATCCGCCAGAAGTATTCTTCGGGCGGGAGATCCGGCAGGACCTTTCGAAACGCTCGTGAGAAGCGTCGAAAAACCTCTGCAAACTGCCTCGCGATCACTTTGCTGAAGAAGTCACCCGATTCCGAATGGCCTCTTCCCATAAGCTTCATGAACCGTTCCCCGCCACTTCCCGGATCAGAAGCCAACTGGATTGCAGGAGCCAGGAAGGCCCTCAAAATGTCTTCAAGGGTGGGACCCTCCTGCCCGGAACGCGCCTCGGCATCCTCCAACAGCCGCAACCTCTCCCGGTTGAGCGGGCCGATCCGCCGCTCGAACACCGCATCAACGACAGCATCCTTGGATCCGAAATGGTAGTTGAGAGCCGCCAGATTTACGCCGGCCTGGGTCGTGATGGCTCGCACCGAGGTCGCAGAGAACCCATGCTCAGAAAAAAGCTCCTCGGCAGCATTCAGGACCTTCTCTCTTGTATCTTCTCCTGCCATGTGTACTGCTCCTTCTATTTCACCGTTCGATTGGCTCCGAGTTGTTTCAATAGTCCATTACGCATCTGCTATAGAACTGTTTCAAACGTTCGTTTCAATTATACGTTGGTTAGAGCAAAAAGTTCAAGAGTTTTTGTTTGTGCTCTCTGCGTTCTTTGCGACTTGGCGTGAGACAAATTCATTTCACGCAAAGGCGCCAAGACGCTAAGGGAGAAAGCCTATTCAGGCAGGTTCTCGATTACGAGCATCCTCCTTCACTCTTCGAGCTACCGCGCGACAGGTCCTCCTTCGTCGTAAGCCTTGTCGTAGACTTAGTCGATTTGCCTGTGGGAATCTCGACAAAGCTCGCGATTAAGTTAGCGACAAAGCTGATGAATGCTCCAGTTCCCGGTCCTCCTTCGTCGTAAGCCTTGTCGTAAACTTAGTCGATTCATTCTTCCCGGACTTCGACAAAGTTTACGATTAAGCTAGCGACGAAGTTTGCTAATTACCGACCCCGATTACCGATTACCGTTCACCGATTCCCTTGCCTGCAGGCCATATGGGGGTTAAAATCAGCGCCGTCAAGCAACCGCTTGGCGGCTATGTTGGCACATGCTCTTGGTAATCCTTCAGTGGTACCTGATAGTTCAGCTTGTTTCAGTGGCGACCCTCCCTCTGTGCCGACGGGTCTTCAGATTCTTACCTGACTCAGGCTACTTTGCCGGCAAGAGCTTCGGAGTTTTCTCATTGGGTCTGCTCTTTTGGCTGGCCAACGTCTATTTTGTCCTGGACAACTCTCGTTTTGCCGCATACGTCACCTTGTGTATGACAGCGGTTCTGGCTTTCGCGGCAGCAAACAGAGGAATCAAGTCGCCCCTTTCCTTCTTCGGACAACAGTTAGATTGGATTCGCAGTAATCTGAGACTGGTCGTTCTATCTGAAACGATCTTCGCACTCGGGTTTCTGACCTTAATCGGAGTCCGAATGTTCGACCCTGCTGCCAATCACACTGAGCAACCGATGGACATGACCATGCTCTCCGGTGTCTGGTGGGGAGCGACCTTTCCACCCGAAGATCCGTGGCTGGCCGGCTACCCGATCAGTTATTACTATCTTGGCTATTGGCTGGTTGCAAGCTTGGGAAAACTCTCCGGACAGCCTCCTAATATTGCTTTCAACATGGCTCAAGCCGTTTGGTATGGCCTTCTACTGGTCGGAGTATTTGGGGTTGGATACAACCTCGGCCATCTGGCTAAACCCTCGAAGAAAGGAAGTCTTTCGAAACTTGGAACAGTGACGGGTGCGATATCCGCTCTGGCTGTTGGGGTTGCCGGCAGCTTCCAGGGCGCGATGGAATGGCTTTACGCACAGGGCCTCGTCCCAGTAGGAGTCGGCCGTTGGTTTGGAGTGAGAGGGTTTCCGGAAGATGGGCAAGTGACCGGCGTCTGGTTCGTAGGTTCTGATTGGTGGTGGTGGAGAAGTAGCCGCGTGATTAGCGACACCGTCCCCATTAGCGGTTACCCCATTGAGGTGATCACCGAGTTCCCGGCTTTCAGCTACCTGTTGGGCGATCTTCATCCTCACCTTCTGGCGATGCCCTTCACTGCGCTGGTTGTCGCCCTGGCTCTGAACTTTCTCCTCTCGAACCGATCTACTGGTCTGGTGGGGCGGGTAACCGGCACAGCATCTGGTTTTTGGAGACTCTCGCTACAGGAGTTCGTCGGAGCCGTCCTCCTGGGATTTCTTATCGGGCTCAACTCCTGGGACTTCCCAGCCTGCTTACTGCTGGTCCTGTTGACAGTCTGGATTGCTACGCCAGGCGAGTGGTCCCGAAAGGCAGTCGCCGCTATTAGGTTTCTCGCCGCAACTGTCTTAGTGACCCTGGTCTTCTACTGGCCCTATTTCTTGACGGCTGAAAGTCAGGTTCAAGGGATTGTCTTGAACTTCTTCAATCCAACGCAGTTTCGCCAACTCTTGCTGGTACTTGGACCGTTTGTATTGTTTGTTCCGTGTCTGATGCTTTGGGCAAGGAAGGTTTCAGGCCCAATCCCAAGAGCATGGATGCTGGGTAGTTTCTTCTTTCCAGTTCTGGTGATTCTGTTTCTGCTGGTTACGGCCGCAGTCTCCCTGGAGACCGCCGAAGTAGCGACTTTCCTTTCCCGGTGGGGCTCAGCTCCGTTCGTTGTACTGGTGGTTGGAAGCGCGCTGGCTGTGCTTGTAGCCCTGGCTTTCCGGACTGAATCCGTGAGAAGCAGCGTCGGAGATCAGGGGCTCCCAACCTTGTTTTGTCTCCTGTTAACCGGAGTAGGACTTCTGCTGATTCTGGTACCTGAGGTCTTTTACATCGCAGACAATTTCAATAGCCGGATGAATACTCTGTTTAAGCTCTACTATCAGAGTTGGCTTATGCTGGGTCTGGGCTCATCATTGGGAGTCGTATTGTGTCTTTCCGGGGGAGGTTCCCTTCGGCATTTTGCTACTCTGGCTATAGTTCTTCTGGCCGTGTGTCTTGTTTTCGCTCCAGCTGCTGTCGGCGCGAAAATCTCACTGGATAACCCAAACCTCGATGCGATGGCGCACGTCGGACCTCACCAGCGATCGATGATCAATTGGATCCGAGAGAACGTCCCTCCCGGAAATCGAGTCCTGGAAGCCGTTGGGAGCAGTTATGATGCGGATTCAAACCGATTCAGCACATTTACGGGGCGCCCGACACTCCTGGGGTGGCCGGGTCACGAAATCCAGTGGCGAGGTTCCCATTACGCTGATTACAGCGCGGGACGAGAGAACGCCATCGATCTGATCTACTCGGGCGGAAGCCCTTCCGAAATCGCACGGGCGGTGTCCGACTGGAGCATCGACTTCGTAGTAGTTGGGCCAAGAGAAAGAAGCATCTACCAGATCGACGCCGGACGGGAGGCGATTCTGGAAAAGGTTCTGGAACCGGCGTTCAAGTCCGGTGAGATTTGTCTCTACACAAGGAGGAATCGTTAAGCTGCTTAAGTCAGCCATGAGGATCCAGAGAAGAGGAATTCGAATCGTGTTTCCAAGGTCAGGCCGGCACATTGAACGGCCTCTGTGTTTCTTATTCGTTGAGGCCAGTGCCCACGGATGACTCAAATGAAGGATGACAGCTTTTTGAATAGGAAACTCCTGCGCTCCGGAGTGTCGGTGTACTCACTTCTGTGGCTCTCCCTGCTCCTGGCTGCGGTTTTGCTGCGGTTCACCGGTCTCGGCGAACGAGCAATGAGCCACGACGAGAGCCAGCATGCGTTGTTTTCCTTCTATTTCTTCAGGGACGGCGGCTACATACATGATCCCATTACCCACGGGCCATTGCTGTTCCACCTGAATGCCCTCGCATACCAGCTCTTTGGATTGGCTGACTGGAGTGCTCGAGTGTTTCCTTCAATGGCAGGAGTCTTACTGGTGGCGGCCATCTATCCCCTCCGAAGGTATATTGGACAGCTTGGAGCCTTGGCGGCCGCGCTGATGGTGGTTTTCAGTCCTGCTCTACTCGCTTACAGTCGATACTTGAGGAACGATATCTATATCTGTCTCTTTACTCTCATCTGGGTATTCTCTGCCTTCCGTTATCTCGAGACGAGGGCAAAGTCCTGGCTTTATCTGCTTGCGGCTGTGATGGGGCTGGCATTTGTCACAAAAGAAACGAGTTTCATCTTCGGCCTCATTATCGGGGGATTCTTTCTCAGTGTATTCCTTTCCGAAATAGGACGAGCCAAGAAAACCAAAACCGCAGCGACTGCCGGAACACTTGCGGTTTTGCTGTCAACGATAATACTTCCATTTGCTGCTCCACTCATTCACCTGCTTGCGGGTTGGCCGGTAACCGACTACTCGAACCCCTCCGCCTTCTGGCGAGCTTTGCTTTCAAGCGGGCTACTGGCCTTTCTGGCCTTTCTTGTCGTTGTGGCAATCAACAATTCAGAGTGGGCTCGGAATCGACTCACGACTCTATCCACCAGAGAGTGGTTCTCCATTGCGGCGGTGTTCTGGACCGTCCAAGCCCTCTTCTTCACTTCGCTGTTCACAAACATTAGAGGAGGCCTCACCAGTGGTGTTGTCGGAAGCCTCGGCTACTGGCTGACTCAACATGAAGTGGGTCGAGGAGGGCAACCCTGGTTCTACTACGGGGTACTCACGGTTCTGTACGAGTTTCTGCCGCTGGTCCTCGCGGGCACAGGCTTTGTCTACATACTGGCGGAGCGCCTGAGGGAAGCTCGGGTGAGAGAAAACGGATCTCCGACGAAAACGGAAAAAGAAACCGCCGCACGGATTCAATATATCTTTGTTCTTTTCCTGTGCTGGTGGGTCGTGTCCAGTTGGCTCTTGTACTCGATGGCCGGGGAAAGAATGCCCTGGCTGCTTACTCAGATTAGCCTTCCAATGATAATGCTTGGCGGATGGTTCCTGGGGAAACTGGCTCAACAGCTGAAGGCATCTGACTGGAAGAGGTTCTTAATGGTTGCGCTGTCAGCACCGATTCTGATGATCGCTCTGATTCGTTTGCTGACTTCAGCGCCGTCGTTGGAGAAGACGGTTTCGTCCGTAACAGAGACGACAAACTTCGTCGGGGCCCTCCTGGTGGCATGTCTGATCGTTGGTTTTCTGGTTAAGGTGCTGAGAGCCTCCGAATTCAAGCTCTGGCGTCCGGCCTACTTCGGGATCGTAGCCCTACTGTTTTTTTGCACCATCCGGATCTCATATGTGGTGAATTTCCGCGATAGTGAATCGGCTCGTCATCTCCTTGTTTACGCCCATGCCACACCCGATATCAAGACGACTCTGAGGGAGATTAAGGCACTTTCCAGCCTGGCCGGGCAGCCCGAGGCCAAGGTCGTCAATGACGCTCAGACACAGTGGCCTTTCGGCTGGTACCTGGAGCGGGAGGGTCGCAGTCTCTATGTAGGCGATTCTGTGAATCCCGACGAGATGACAGCACCCTTTGCCCTGTTGAACTCCGAAAGCGCTGGAGTGGCAGGGCCTTTGGCAAGTCGAGGATATTCCAAGATCGTACGGCGGTTGATCTGGTGGCCGGTGGAGTTCTATCAGCAGCTTGGGCCAAGCGAGGTCCTGCGAGATCTCTTGAGCTTAGACTCGAGAAAGAGAGCCTTACAGTACTTCCTGAACGGGGACCGGAATTCGATGGAACACCAGCCCTCGGTAAAGGAGTTTCAGTTCTACTATCGGAGTGACCTTCTCTCACCAAATCCATCGGGTCAGGTCCTGAATACCCGGACTTTCGACTCTCTGAGTGGACCCTTCGATGGCACACCTCTCGAGGGCCCTCAAGATATCTCAGTCGGCCCACTGGGTATCAGAGCCATCGCGGACACCGGAAACCACCGCGTCATAATCCTCACAGAGAAGGCTGGGATTTTGGTGGTTGGCGGCCCGTGCTCCCTTGCCCGACAGGATGGCCGCGACTGCATTGATCCTGATGGCGATGGTCCTCTTGAGCTTGGTGACGGCCAGTTTGACTCGCCTATGGGGGTAACGGTCGGCCCGAAAGGTGAGGTGTTTGTCGCCGATACCCGGAACGGGCGGATACAGGTGTTCAACTCTGAGGGTCGGTTCCTTCGAAAATGGGGGAAGTTCGGTTCGACCGGTGGTCAGCTGGGAGATCCCTACACATTATATGGCCCGCGTGACGTCGCCCTCGACCTGGAAGGAAATCTGCTCGTCAGTGACACAGGAAACAAACGAATCCTCCGCTATTCGCCGAGTGGGGAGTTTCTAGGCCAGTTCGGAGGATACGGGCAGATGCCCAGCCAGCTCGACGAGCCTGTGGGTATCGCTGTCGCCGGTGCCGGAACGATATTTGTCGCCGACACCTGGAACCGCAGAATCCAGCTCTTTGAGTCGAACGGGGTCTTTTCCGAAAGCCGGCTGGTTCCGGGTTGGCAAACAGGTACCGGGCCATTCAGGCCCTACCTGGCATTCGACAGGAGTAGCAACCTGCTTTATGCATCTGACCCTGAGAATCAACGTCTTCTTGTCTCTGGGCTTGATGGACAAACGCAAGCTGAAGCGTTGCTGGTGATCGATTCAGACGCCCTTCCCGTGGCAACAACAGGCATCGCCATTGATGAGAGGACTCGCCAACTGTTTCTGTGCGACTGTGAGAATAACCGGATTCTTGTGGCAGAGCTTCCCTGACCAGGTACTCTAACCGACAAAGCAAAGAACTCACCACCAAGGCACCAAGGACACCAAGGATCAAGCGTTTACCTTGGCAACACCCGAGCTGGTAGATCAGCCCTCACTCCTACCGGCGGCGGAACCGTCCACTGTTTACGAGATCAGGGTTGTTCAGCGTCACTTCCTCTCCGCTACCGAACAGCCTGTCCACAAGCTCCACGCCTTGCATGAATGAGTGGTCCTGATTCGAGACCTCGTACTTCCAGGCCCCGAATCTTCCGCGCGAGAAAACACTCAACTGTTCCAGAGTTGGAAGGAGTCTACCGAGAACCTGATCTCGCCCAAGAAAGGGAGTCGGATAGCCATGCGATTCGCGACGATGCCAAACACTGACTACTTCATTGGCCCTTGCAATCAACCCATCTTCTCGCATGGCTGTGATGACCTGCGATTCGATCTGCTTGTGATCTACGGGACGGAACGGGCTCTCGCAAACCTCGGCCATTAAGGACCAGTACTCGCCCCCCGGAGGAACGTTGTCAGGCGAGTAATGGGAAAAGACCGTAACCCGGTAATAGGGACTGTTGGCGTCGGGGAAATAGATCCAGCATTTTCCAGCCAGAGCTCTCGGTTCCGGTCCTTTCAGTCCGATCCCTATGATGTGACAGGAACTGGACACTAACCGGAGTGATAAGTCCCGGGTTTCGGATTCCAGACCTTCTGCCCTGGCGCAAAAGAGGTCGAGAGGCATCGTCGTTATCAGATGATCGTACGTCAAAGCCGATCCGTTCCTCAGCATGATTCTTTTGTTCTGAATGTCAATCGAATCAACCGGTGTGTCGAACAGTAGTCGCGAAGGATGAATGGATGCCGCCACCGCCTGCCATATAGCCCCTGTGCCTCCTCTCCGAGGAAAGCGGAAAGACCTGTTCGGCCCCCAGTTTTCGTCGTCCCGGCCTGTAGCGAGACTCCGTTTGATCCGCTTTGGATCTGGCGGAGGGACCCGGTCAGCGACCCAATTCGAGTCAAGAGTCTCAAGGGGGAAGCCCCACACCTTCTCGTTGTAAGGATATAGGAAGATCTCGGCCAACCCCTGCCCGTAAGTAGCTTTGATCCATTCGGCGAAGTTCTCGGCCCCCGGCCTCTTGTTCTCATCGGCGGCATTCTGAATCCCCTCGAGGGCTCTTTGCCGCTGATCCTCCGGAAGATAGCGGAGGTTGTATTGAAAGGGATAGGGGATGAAACGTCCACCTGTCCATACCCAGGCGCTTCGATCGTGGCTCAGCCATTCTCCTCGCATGACGAGGTCCAGGACATCATCGTAGTAGGAATAGTGACTGAACTGGACATGTCCGCCCACATCCCAGGTGAAACCCTGGCTATCCCGGTAGCTGGTTGCAAGTCCCCCGGGAAATCCCTTGGCTTCCACGACCAGAAACCGCTCAAACCCAATCTCTTCCAGTCGATAGGCCGCCCCCAACCCGGTCGGGCCGGCACCAATAATGACAATGCGGCCAGGATCTTTCATCATTCCCTGGAGCTTCCGTAAGCAATGCGAACCGCCTGCCAGAGCGACACGCACGCGAATCGGACCACACCTGCGGTCGAAATTGAACTGCTACCCGAACCCTGATGCGCAACCGGATGTTCGTAAATACGCCCTCCAGACTTCCCGACCAGACCAGATAGGAAAACGTTGGGTGCCAGAGTC
>JAUVSF010000028.1 GCA_030597245.1 Acidobacteriota bacterium | reverse complement strand
GGGGCTCCCTCTCATTGAAGCCATCTCTGGTGTCGAAGCTTTCGTTGTTGATGTCAATGGTGAGTTCCAGATGACCGTTGGCTTCAGGGAAGTGGTGGTATTCTACGCCGAGCCGAACCACTGAAACACCAGCACATCAAGTGGATGCGGCATTCGTGTCTTCTGAATGTCTAATGCATGCACATGCATGTTACAATGCAGTTATGCGAACAACGGTAGAGATTCCGGACAAACAGCGGGCAAAACTCCTGGAGTTGGCCGCAAGGAGAGGCGAGAAGGGCTTCTCTGGTGTGGTACAGGAAGCGCTGGAGTTATTTTTCCGACAAGAGGAAGAGCGCCGGCGTAAGATACAAGGAGCCCTTTCTGTATTAGGCACCCTCGAAAAGAAATCTGCCAAGGAAATCCGGCAATCTATCAAGGCAGTCCGGGAGCGCTGGCGATGATTGTAGCGGACAGTGACGTATTGATAGACGCCCTCCAGGGAAAAGGGCGTTTTACTTCTCGTGTTCGCCTGGCCCTTGAAGCAGGTGACTTGGCAACCACTGCAATCAATGCCTTTGAGCTTCTCTCAGGCGCCGGAAGGGAGGAGCAGAAAGCAAAGGTTGAGAGCCTGCTTGCTGCTCTCGACATTCTCCCGTTCGACCGGGAAGCAGCCCGGCGATCTGTAGAAACACGCTTAGATCTGGAGAACCGGGGTGAGACAATCGGAATGGGCGACTACTTGATCGCAGGCATTTGCCTGAGCAGATCATTCCCTCTTTTAACCAATAACCAGCAACATTTCAGGCGCGTCACCGGTCTAGCGCTAGAACTTGTCGCCCCCAACGACCGGCAACAATGAGTATACTTTGCGGCTTTGTACCCTTACGTGAAATCGGTGTGTCCCACGCAAGACGGCAAACGGTGCGTCAAAGGCAAAGGCCGGCACTGTACGGCATCTTCGCCGGCGAGCAGTTGTGCGGGGATGGCGCCAAGTCGGATTCACCGCGAACTCGAGGTGGCGGGGAGGGTCTTTGAGGAGGAGAGTGCGAGATCGCCCGGCTTGAGACTGCACGGCCGAAAAGTGTCGCCCTTCAGGGCTCCCGATTTGAGCGCTCCGGGATGGCTCATGTGGTGCCCCCACAACCTCGCCACATAACCTGACGAAAAAAGCGGCCTGCCTGAAGAAGGCTTGCCATTCAGCGGCCCATAACCACCAAGGCCACCGGGAACACAGGGCATGCTCGGTGGCCTCGGCACGTTGTTGTTTAGCTTTGAAGCTATCTACTCGTTAAAAGGAGCTGCTCTTTCCACCCACTTCGCCAGGTTCTTCTCCCTCTTCTTTAAAGGAACACCCGGGTGAATGGAGCCTGAGGGACAGCGTTCTGCAGCAACCACGAGATCCTTGTACGTGCCCAGTTTCTGATCGGTAATGATTGCTTTCTTGTTCTCGTTGTAGACAAAGAGCTTCGAATTGACGGCCATGCAGTCATCACAAGCTGTGCACGTTTCTTCATCAATCCAAGGACCCAGGCCGAGGTCCTCTTCGACCTCTTCTTCCTCAGCCACTGCTACTGCAGCAACGGGAATCACTGCGGCCAACTGAGGGCCATTCCCTCCCGGGACCGGCGCCGGAAGGGCCGGGTTTGAGGTTACCGCCGTGACGAAGCTTTCCACGGTACCACCCCGCCCGATCAGCGCCTCTGCCATTCGCCGAGCAACATCCTGTGGATATGTCTGCTTCAGGTTCTCGATCTGCCCCTCGTACTCGGCCCTGATCTCTGCCAGTCGTTTCTCGAACTGCTCCTCCAATTCATCAGTGACCCGTGCGCGAACATCTTCAGGGATCTTATCTCCAGACATTTCGCGCAACTCAGACCAGAAATCGAGCCGTTCTCTTCCAAGCTCAACGATTTCTTCCGAGACAGTAAGTCGATCCAGTCTCTTATCCTTGGTCAAGATGTAGATGAAAGGAGTTTTCCCTTCCAGATCCTCCACAGGCAGGTTCAGGTATTCATGATACGGCACCAACTCACCCTTCAGCTTGTCGGGATTGAGCCGACGGAAATGCTTGCCGAACCTCTTCTCAGTCGCAGCCCAATCGGCAATCGTCAGCGGGAGCATCATCGTCTGCTCCTTGCCATTCTCATCGAAGTAGGCAAGGTCGTAAGTCGGCCAGTCATCCTCGAGCGCTGGATTTCCATCCAGGTCGAGGCGATCGGTAATTGAAGTCCCCGCATCGGGGTCGTAAATCATGTAGGGTACAGCGCGACTCTCCACAGCCAGCTTCGCATTATGTTCAGCGGCATAATCTGGGATCCCATGCTCGGTCTGGCACGGCGTATAGATGTTGAAGATTGCCGGACGTCTCGAAGCGAGACCCCTGAGGAGCCCGCCCATCAGGTGCCCTGGGTTCGCCTGAGAGGATTGAAGAACATAGGAAGTGCGATGTGCCATCGCAATCAAGGAAAGTTCTTTCCTCGCTTCTGTCTTTCCGTGCTGAGCGCGGCCATACATAGCCATATCGGAAATCTGCCCAGTGAACCCGCTCGTGCAGGCCTGACCACCCGTGTTCGAATATACCTGCGTGTCCAGAATGACGACCCGAATGGGCTTTCCGGAAGCCATGAGTCTGGACAAGTTCTGGAACCCAATGTCGTACATGGCTCCATCACCGCCCATGGCCACGATTGGTGGGCAAAGGAGGAACTCTTCATCCGTAAACTTCTCGTAGTTAAAGCTCACAAAGAAATCGTCATGTACGTTTGGATCATACGCATCTTCGACTTCCAACTCAGCTCTGCGAACCAGGGCGAAGTTGTCCGCCATCTTCCGCATGTGTCCTTCGAAGATCCCAATTGCCAGTGACGGGGCATCCTGGAACAGATGGTTGGCCCAGGGGAAAGGATACGGATTGTAAGGGTAGGTGCTACCCCAAACAGAAGAGCATCCCGTCGCATTTGTCATGCCCAGAACGGATCGTCCTTTGCCACTCGGACCACTCTTATAGCGCCAGCTCACGTCCTTGAGATCCCTCAAGAGTTTTGTGAGCTGGGCCAATCGTTTTCGATTTTCTTCGCCGATTGGAATATCAACCTGACCGGAACCGGAAACACATTCCAGGTCTACGTCCTTGGCGAGAAAGAGCCTTGCCTTTGAATCCAACTTCTCGACCAGATCATCAACCTTGGCAATGAACTTCTGCACATGAGGCTGCAATGAAGCCTCGATAGCCGACACCACTAGATGCACGGAGGTTTTTTCGCCGCACCCCATACAGGCGCCGTCTCCACCTACCATCATCATGTAGTTCTCTTTCTTCAGCAGAAGGGTATGCAGAATGCCGATTCCCTCATGAATATTCCGTACTTGTACGAAACGGTCCGGCGTATACGGCAGCTCCTGCCAGAACTTCCAGTTGTCACGCAATTCGTCAACGACATCCTCTTCCTGCTTGATTGTGATGAGCGCTTCGTCAGGACAGACATCTACGCAAAGATTGCATCCCTTGCAGGCGTATGGATTGATCGTAATCGAAAGCAATCCTCCGCTTCCCTCTTCCTTCTTCTCTGGAACATCAAAGAAGGGCAGTGTCTTCGCGACGGGAAACTTCTCTACCACAGCCGCAACCTTTTCAAACTCAGAATCCAAGACCTCTCGATCAGTCGATTCTGCGTCCAACTGGCCGGTAACATTCTTATAGGCCAACCCGAGAATGCCGGAGAATGAACCGTCGGGGACGGACTTCAGCAGAGATCGAATCTCCGCGGTCAGCGGTTCAATCAGCTTCGGAAACTCGTTGAGAGGCTGCCCATTCGCAGCGGATCTCGTGGCGGAGATCAGCAACTGATCGATTTCAGTTACCAGGCCGGGTATCGCTGCATCCGGGCATTGCACCCAGCAATGTCCACAACCCGTACATTTCTCAGCGATAAACTTCGGCACTTCAAATCGGATTCCCGTCATGTCGCGGAAAAGACCGGTAACCGCGGGGATCGCACTCAAGGCAGCAAATGGATCCGCCAATGGATCCTCGCCACGGAGATACAGTTCAAGAACCTGCTCATAAAAACGGTCAGTATCCCCAATACTGAAGTCTGCTTTGTCGATCGCCGACCGTACACTCCTGGCTTCGCCCTCGTCTAGCCCAACCAGCTCTTCCCTCTTGTCAGCGAGCTTATCGTAGTCGATCAGTTGAACTTCCTCATAGCCTCGAGAGATGACCCTGACATTGTCGTCGACAACCGCCTGGCCTTTGTGTCCGAACTTTTTCTGAAGCTGATTCTTGATAGCCTCGCACAGCTCCTTTTCGCCCAGGTTCTCACGCTCCATTAAGGGTGATGCAGCAAAGAAAGCGCCCTGGAAGACTGCTCCCTGCATTCTGAACTGCAGTTCGGGATCCGAAGCTTCAGCGCGGGCAACTCCAAAAGCGTCGAGATAATACATCTTGATCTCGTTCTCCCGGATGAACTGCTTGGCCCACGAGGGGAGACTGAACCACAGCTCTTCTTCCGGCAAGTCACTTTGAATGATGAAAACGCCACCCTTCGACAACCCCAAGAGCGGATTCGAGTGCCTGAATACGTTTGGATCCGGTGATAGAACGACATCCACGAACCTAAGGTCACAGTTGAGCCGAATCGGATCGTGAGCAAACGCGGCATAGAATGTTGTCGGCTGGCCCTTCTTCTCAGAACCGTACTTCGGATTCGCCTTTACATACATTCCAAGGAGATCGGAAAGGGTGTGGGCCAGATTCTTACCTGTCGTAATAGCACCCCAGCCACCCACTGAATGGATCCGGACCGCCAACGAACCTTTGGGCAACAAATTCACATTCTCTTCTGGCTGCAATGCCAGTTGCTCGATATCCGGGTACAATTCGAGCGTCTTTTTCTGATGTTCGGTAAGCTTGTCCGAGGTTCCCTTTCTGAAGAAATCAATTCCCATATAGAAGAGACGCCGGCCGTTTTGGCCGGGCAGCATACTCCGGATGGCAGCCATCATGTCGCCAGGCTGAACATCTCGACTCCCGAGCCCGAAGCACCCGGAATAGAAATCGGGCGTGTCGTCAAACTTGTATGAACAGATGTCAGGATAGGGTAGCGATCCGTTCCCGGATCGGCCGTTTTCGAGCGCTTTAAGGACTGAACCCCTTATTTCTTTGAGAAGAGGTGCGTCACTCGCCAAGGGCTGGTCGACTCGCTCGAGCACGAGCACTCCCTTTTTGCCCCGGAGCAAAGATGCAACCAGATCATTTGGGAAGGGTCGGAACATGGTTATGTTGACCACACCAGCCTTGACTCCTTCTGTGGCCCGCAGATGATCGCATACTTCCTCGAGATTCCAAACGATCGATCCCTGGCCAACAATCACGTATTCTGCATCCTCGGTCCTGTATCCGGACGCGCGAGTATACTTTCGTCCAGTCAACGCGGTGAATTCAGAAAGCGCCTGTTCAGTTAACTCCTTTATGTGATCGAAAAAGAAGGGCCTCTGAGCCGCCACTCCCTGGGCATAAGAGTCCTGGTTCTGGACAACCCCCAGCATCGCGGGGTAATCAACGTCAAAAAGCTCGGGGATTCTTCTTCGTGTCTCACCAAAAAGCATTCTCTGCGCAGGTGTCGGACACTCGATAAGGTCCGATGGTTCTCCCAGATATTCAGCAACCAGATCGTTCTCCGGAAGGTTCAGGGTCTCGATAACATGGCTTGTAAGGAAGCCATCCTGAGCCAGGATTCCCGGGTTGAGTGACAGCTCGGCAACGCGATGAGCAATCAGGTTCAAATCCGCAACTTCCTGCACATTCTTGCAAAAAATCTGGAAGAAACCGGTGTCGTCCACCGAATGGTAGTCATCGTGCCCGCAGTGGATATTGAGAGCCTGCTTGGTCATCGCCCGGGCAGCAATATTGAGAACATAGGTGAGTCTCTTTCCCACAGCGGCGTAAAGGGATTCGTGCATATAGGCAATGCCCTGCCCTGCAGAGAAGTTCGCCGAACGCATGCCGGTAAGACTCATTCCCGCGGTGACGGCGGCAGCCGCATGCTCACCCTCGGGCTCAAAGAAGATGAGCCGACGGCCAAAGACGTTCGGGTTCCCGGCAGCTGCAGCTGCTGAGAATCCCTCACCCATATTGCTGGCCGGCGTAATCGGATATACACCTCCAGCCTCGCTCCCAGTTGTCTCCATCGCTACGGCGGCATCGGTACCGTCCATGGCCATCCGAGTTCCGGGATATTTATATCCGTTTTGTTCCTTAGCTTTTCCCATCAATCTTTACTCCCTTCGCGGTGTATGAACCGGTGTTCGCTGACTCCAGCGCAACATCCTTCAATTTCGAATCTTCAGAAGGTTCCTGAGCCTTGCTGCATGGTGGCGGGGATGAACCTTCGAGAATCTAGTTCAGTTCGGAAATGTCTTCAGTTCAGTCAGGTCAAGCCTTCATAGGCATGGAATAAGAAGCAAGAACCGTACCCAAACGCAACACGTTCGACCAAACGGTTAAAAACTCGCTCCTGCGGGCAGGCTCTCGTGCCCGACAGTCGCCACGAAGAAGAGCTGCGTCACATGCCCCAACTCTCTCTGAGTGAAATCACCGCTGCTCACCTGTTCCGAACTCCTTAATCAACCTCGACAATTTCCTGAATCTCTCGCCCTCTGCCACCTCCTGCAACTCGAATAATACCATTTCCACCGAAGTAAGATGCGCCCCCTCGGATTTCATTCGAGTTAACCCGATGGTCCGGTTTTCGGCACTTCGCGAAGAAACCGCATCAGTGACGACCTCAACCCGGTACCCGAGCTCAAGCAGGTCCCTTGCGGTCTGGTAGACGCAAACATGTGTTTCTATCCCCGCCAGAACTACATTGCGCCGCCCCAACCCCTCCAGTCTCTCCCTAAACACTTCCTCTCTCACACAGCTGAACGAGTTCTTCGATATTGCCTCGGAATCGGACATTAACTCCCGCACTTCGGGCACCGTCGACCCAAGCTTCTCAGGGACCTGCTCAGTTAGCAGGATCGGGATGCCGAGCAGCTTCGCACCTCGGACCAAGGCCTTCAGTGACTTGAACAAGCGATCTTTCTCGTACATGATCTGGGCAAGTCTTCCCTGGACATCAATCACAACCAAAAACGTTTCTTCTAGTTTCAGCATCTCGGACCCTTTCGTCACACTGAATCCCTGGCGCGACCCAACAAACTCCGTTCGATCACCTTGACACCAAACCGGGCAACTATCTCAGCCGAGTTTCCGGCCACACGGAGCACCTCCTCGTGGTTCAGGTCTCCCTCGTGCATCCCTGCTGCCCTGTTCGTAATGAGAGAGAGACCGAGGATGTCTCGACCCATCTGTCGCAGAGCAATGACTTCCGGCACGGTTGACATGCCCACTGCATCCGCTCCCAGAGAACGCAGCATTCGTATTTCAGCGGGCGTCTCATAGCTCGGACCTTTCACCGCAGCATAGACCCCGCGTTTTAGCACCACTCCCAAGTCAGAAGCGCATAGCTCCGCAAGCTCCACTAGGTTAGGGCTGTAAGATTCGCTCATGTCAGGGAACCGTTCTCCAAAGTCGTTACCCACCGCCCCAACAAGCGGGTTGTCTCCCAGTAAATTGAGATGGTCTGTGATAAGCATGAGATCGCCAGGCAAAAGGTGCCGGCCTATTCCACCAGCTGCATTCGTCAGGACAAAAATTCTTACGCCCCAAAGTGCGACGGCACGAACCGGAAACACGACGTCCTGAATGGAAAGGCCCTCGTACAAGTGGACCCTGCCGTGCAGCCGGCAGTACTTTCCCGCCTGACCCTCCTCGACAATGAGCCATCCGGAATGCCCAGCCACAGTCGGCACTGGAAAGTGGGGAATCTGCTCGAATGCCAGGCCTTCTTTGGCAGAAGAAAGCCGTGCCGATTGCCCTCCCAGTCCACTGCCAAGACACAGCACCGCTTCAGGGGCAGGTCCAAGCTCCTGGCCAAGGTGCTCAACTGCTTCTTCCAGGTGGGCTCTGTACTCGGTGGGTCGAAATAACATCGCTTCGCGCCATGCAGCCTTATCAACCTTCCAGCTGCAACCTCGGTAATCAGGCAACTCTCAGGAATCCGCTCAGGCGGCGGTTACGTGCGGCGTGGGAAGGTCGGTCGTCAACTTGCTCTGAAGTGGAGGATGGTTCTCGCCGCCGCTACAAAAAAAACCCGGGCCAGCCCGGGTTTCAGTATTGTTCAAAGCATGACGCCCTAATGAAAGCGCGTCTGCCTTTTCCTGGCTCTCTTTATGGCAAGGGCTTGTTTCAAGCGCTTCCTTTCACCCGGCTTCAGAAAATATGAATGTTTCTTGGCCTCTCGGATGATGTCTTCTTGCTGAACCTTCCGCTTAAAGCGACGCAAGGCGCTCTCAAGCGATTCACCGTCTTGGATGATGACAACAGCCAACTCTACTCACCCCCTAACCGTCTTGAGGAAATTACAAAAGAGCGGAGTTTACTGGAAGGGGCCTAGCCTGTCAAGGAATCCAGCAGCTGATCAAGCTCCTGTACCATTTCGGCGGGAAGCTGCTTAGAGACTTTGGGGCTAAAGTAGGCCGCTCTCAAAAGCGTGACTAAAGCAGGATCAACGCTCCCCCTATCCGAGGCATCCACTTCTGTAGGAACAGCCAGAACCGAACCATAAGTCCGCTGACGACTCTTCTTGCGAAGCTCCCGAAAACGGGTACCAAGGCTCTGCAAAGCCTGCTGCACGTCCTTCTGCCGGGTTAACTCATCGACGAGCCCCGTTTCGAGCAGAGAATTCACGATTCGAACCAATCCCGGGTCCAGGCCGGGATACGAGGACACAATGCTCTTTAGCTGGTTTGCCCCGGAAAACGCTCTTTTTCTCCGCCAGCCCACTACCAGCAGACTGGCCGCGATCAGAACTAGGGCTCCCATCGCAAAAGCAAGTAATATCCGCGGTTCTAACGACCATTCCATAGGCTAGGCTCGTAATGCCGGCGCTTCTCAAACAACCTGTCGAGCAGCTCCTGCCTCATGTCAGCAGGGTATACCTGAGTGTCGATTTTCCTCGCTACCTCAATAGCTTCGGGGAGCTGATCCAGAAACTCAAAGCTCTCAATCAATCCGAGTTGAGCCTGCAACCTGCAATTCGAACATTTTGTTGTGGCGAGGATCTCGCTGAAGACCCGACTCGCATCGCGGAATTGTTTACGGATTCTCAAAATGGTTCCGATCCGCACGCGAGCCTGCCCGGCAAGATGATCCTCATCCTCTTCCTCTATTATTCTCTTGAACTCGTCCAACGCAAGATCAAATTCACTGACCTTGAATCGAGCGTCGGCGATTTGAAACCTGACTTCCCGCAACTCCTCCTGGCTCAGCGCCCCTGTTTCCACAGCACCGCCCCAGTGTTCGAGCGCTTTGGGCAACTCGTTCAGCTCGCGATCATATATCTCAGCAAGCTTCAGGTGACTCTTTGCTGCCCACCCCGATGCGGGGTATCTTGCAACAAGGCTCTCAAAGTAGCGCAGCGCACCATTGATGTCATCGAGATTGTAATAATAGATGGTGGCAGCTTCCCAAATAGCCTCGGGAGCGTAGTCGCTGTTCTGGTACTTTTCCAGGAAACTGCGATATGTCTCGACAGCTTCGCCATAACGGCCAAGCCGCCAACTCTCCTTCGCCCTTTCGAACTGAGCACGGGCTTCAACCTCACTTCCAATAAACAGCCACGAAGCGAAGGCAAAGCAGACAAAGGGCAGCAGAAGGATCCACTTATTCGCTTCCCTCATCGAGTTCATCCTCATCTTCAATCGGAACGAGAGTGATGTCGGCTACGCGGTCGCCCTTTTCCAGATCGATCAGTTTGACACCCTGGGCATTACGGGAAGCAGTCTTACGAATCTGTTCGGTCTGCAAGCGAATGATTTTGCCTTTTGCCGTGATCAGGATCATGTCTCCCGGCTCCCTGACATGGCAGGCACCAACGACCAAGCCATTTCTGGAGCTAGTGCTGATGTTAATCACACCCTGCCCCCCGCGCCGCTGTAGCCGATACTCAGAAAGCGCGGTTCGTTTCCCATAGCCGTTCTCGGTAACCGAGAGGATCTCGCCCGAGTCGTCCTCGGCGATACACATGCTTACAACAGCGTCGTTCCTACGGAGCGCGATACCCTTTACACCCCGAGTCACCCTTCCCATGGAGCGCACGTTCCTTTCTGAGAACCGGATCGCCTTTCCGAAAACAGTGCAGAGCAGGATTTCATTCTGTCCGTTCGAGAGGTTCACCTTCAGCAACTCATCACCCTCTTCAACCTTACCGGCGATAATCCCGGCAACCCTTGGATGTGAAAACGCTTCAAGACTGGTTTTCTTGATGATACCCTTTCTTGACACCGATACAACGAACTGCGCGGGGTCAAAGTCATTCACGCTCACGATGTCGGCAATCTGCTCATCTTTCTCAATGTTGATGAGGTTAATGATGGGGCGCCCCCTGGCTGCCGCGCCGACTTCTGGAAGTTCATAAACCTTGAGCCAATATACGCGTCCCCGGGTGGTAAACACTAAGAGGTAGCTGTGCGTCGAAGCCACGAAGAGGTACTCGATCAGATCTTTAGCTGCACGGGTACTCATGCCCTTCCGGCCCTTACCCCCTCGTGCCTGGCTCCTGTAAACATCTAAAGCCGTCCGTTTGATATAGCCTGCTCGGGTAGCAGTGATCACTACCGGTTCATCAGGAATCAAATCCTCGATCGTCACTTCGGCCTGGTGATCAAGAATTGAGGTCCGGCGTTCATTCTGAAACTCGTTTCTAACCTCAATCAATTCCTCTCGGATAACCCGTTTCAAAACCACTTCGTCAGCCAGAATCTCCTTCAATCTGGTGATCTTGGTCATTAAGCTCGCGTATTCGTCGTTGATCTTTCCTCGCTCCAGAGCTGTCAGCCTCTGCAGTCTCATCTCAAGGATCGCCTGGGCTTGAAGTTCCGAGAATTCGAACTTCTGCATCAGGCCTTCTCGAGCAGTCGTCGGTGAGTCCGAGGCTCTGATCAGCTGGATGATCGCGTCAAGATGGTCCAACGCCTTCCTCAGGCCTTCCAACACGTGCGCCCGCTTCTTGGCTTTGTCCAGTTCAAACGCCGTGCGGCGCCGTACGACAACTCTCCGGTGATCAAGAAAAGGAGTGAGCAACTCCTTCAGCGGCATCACTCTAGGCTGTCCGTCAACCAAAGCCAACAGGATGACGCCAAAAGACGACTGCATCGGAGTGAGTTTATAGAGGTGATTCAGTACAATTTCGGGCACTGTCCCCCGCTTCAACTCAATCGCGATTCGCATCCCTTCTCGGCTGGACTCGTCTCGCAAATCACTGATTCCCTCAATCTTCTTCTCGTGAACCAAATGGGCAATGCGCTCAACCAGTCTTGCTTTGTTCACCTGGTAGGGAAGTTCCTCAACGATGATTGCCGTCCTGTCGTTCCCCATCCCCTCGAATACGGCCTTGGCCCTCATCTGGATGATGCCCCGACCCGTCGCGTAGGCTTGATGAATTCCGGCTCGTCCGTGGATGAACCCTGCGGTCGGGAAGTCCGGCCCAGGCAATTCGGTCATGATCTCGGCTAAGGTCGCTTCAGGATTCTCCAGAACGAGGAGCAGTGCGTTGACAACCTCGCCAAGATTATGCGGTGGAATATTCGTAGCCATTCCGACCGCGATTCCCGAGGTCCCGTTCACGAGAAGATTCGGAACTCGTGTTGGGAGCACCACTGGCTCGGTGAGAGACTCATCGTAATTGGGCTGGAAATCAACGGTGTCCTTGTCTATGTCAACGAGAAGTTGTTCTGCCAGGCGAGCCATGCGGATTTCGGTATACCGCATAGCCGCAGCCGAATCTCCGTCCACCGAACCGAAATTGCCCTGTCCATCCACCAGGGGGGCCCGCATAGAGAAATCCTGGGCCATCCGAACGATGCTGTCGTAAACGGCAGTCTCGCCATGAGGGTGGTATTTTCCAATCACCTCACCAACGATGCGCGCGGATTTCTTGGGCGCTTTGTTGTGGTAGTTGTTCAGTTCGCGCATTGCGAACAGAATGCGGCGATGAACAGGCTTTAAACCGTCCCTCACATCGGGAAGAGCTCGTCCGATTATTACGGACATGGCGTAGTCCAGATAGGACGCCTTCATCTCCTCTTCAATGTTGACTGGAAATTCCCGATTCAGATTTTCCATTGCTTAACCCGTTAGAGGTCAGATGTCCAGATTCTTGACGTTGAGGGCATTTTCCTCGATGAACTTCCGGCGTGGTTCAACCTGGTCCCCCATCAAGATGGTGAAGATCTCATCTGTTTCGATTGCATCTTCAATATTCACCCTGAGCAGGGATCGGCTTTCCGGATTCATCGTGGTTTCCCAGAGCTGTATAGGGTTCATCTCGCCCAACCCTTTGTACCGCTGGATCGAAAGGCCTTTCCTGCCTGCCAAAAGTATGTGGTTCAGCAATGCACCTTCACCGCAAACGGAGGTCTCCCTTTCCCCTTCATGAATGACCAGTTCCTGGTTGGAGAATTCCAGGATCTTCCGGTAGAGCCTCACGAGCTGCAGCCACTCAGCTGACGCAAGCAGATTGTGATCAATAACCGTAGGCACTGCCGATCCCTGAGAAATCTTGAGCTCGAAAAGACTGTGTTCTTCGTCCTCGACCACCTCGACCGTCAGCGCCTCACCCAGCATCGCTTCCACCACACGATCCAGTTCCTTTCGATCGCGGAGAAAGGCGTCCATGTCACCGGCATCCACCGTCCCCTGAAACCGTTCTGCCAGTCGTCCCAAAAGTCCTGAAAGAAGACCATTGCCGCCGACCTTCCGATTGACCTTGTCAAACAGGCGTCGGTAGTCGGTCAGATCATGCATCCGCTCCACCAACACCGAACCTTCGTATTCACTTCCGGTGTCTGGGATCCTTACGACCACGTTCTCAGTAGCCCTGGACATCAGATACTCGGTCAGTTCTTTCTCCCGATGCAGATAGCGTTCTTTCTTTCCGGCCTGGACCCGATAGAGAGGCGGCTGCGCGATATAAACGTGTCCACCCCGAATCAGGTCGATCATTTGCCGATAAAAGAAGGTCAACAACAGCGTTCTGATATGGCTACCATCAACATCGGCGTCAGTCATGATGATGATCTTGTGATACCGGAGCTTTGAGACATCGAATTCGTCCTGCCCTATGCTTGTCCCAATTGCGGAGATCATGGTGGCGATCTCTTGATTGCCAAGCATCTTGTCAAAACGGGCCTTTTCGACGTTCAGAATCTTCCCTTTAATCGGAAGCACCGCCTGCGTACGCCGATCGCGCCCCTGTTTAGCAG
Organism: Acidobacteriota bacterium; assembly: GCA_030597245.1. GTDB lineage: Bacteria > Acidobacteriota > UBA6911 > RPQK01 > JAPXNP01 > JAUWTT01. Next base: position 7,873 of record JAUVSF010000028.1, on the reverse strand, counting down.
ATCCTCCCGCTGAATCTCCCTCAACGATGAACAACTCGGAAAGGGCTGGATCCCGCTCCTGACAATCGGCCAGCTTTCCCGGCAGGGAGAGGTTCTCGAGGGCACCTTTGCGGCGAGTAAGATCCCTCGCTTTTCGGGCCGCTTCCCGGGCTCGAGCCGCGTCAATTGCTTTCTCTACTATTCGTCGGGCCTCTCCGGGATTCTGTTCGAGAAACATCGACAGACGCTCATTACAGATTGTCTCTACCAGACCTTTGACTTCACTATTGCCCAATTTCGCCCTCGTCTGCCCCTCAAACTGAGGATCCGGCAACTTCACGCTGAGGACTGCGGTTAACCCCTCCCTAACATCCTCACCGCTCAAATTCCGCTTCAGGTCCTTGGACAACCCCGCTGCCGCGATATAGCCGTTCAGACTGCGAGTCAGGGCAGCTTTGAAGCCAACCAGGTGCGTACCACCTTCAACCGTGTTGATCGTATTCGCGAAAGAGAACAGTGTTTCGTTATAGCCGTCATGATATTGGAGGGCGATCTCGACCCCAATGTTCTCTTTCTCGCCCGAGAAATGAATTGGCGGCTCGTGGAGAGCGCTCCGATTCTTGTTCAGATGCTTGACAAAATCGACTACGCCTCCCTCGTAGTAAAACACCTGCTCTTTATCGGTACGCAGATCTTCAATACGGATTCGAAGGCTGGGGTTCAGGTAGGCAAGTTCACGGAGCCGTTGAGAAAGAATATCGAAGCTAAAATCGGTCGTTTCGAAGATTTCAAGGTCGGGCTTGAAGGTAACTTTCGTCCCCCGCTTCGTCGTCCTCCCCGTCTGCCGAAACTCAGTAACCGGAACACCCTTCTCGTAGCTCTGCGAATAAACCTTTCCGTCGCGCCAGATTTCAAGATCGAGCCGACTGGCAAGAGCGTTGACGACGGAAACACCAACGCCATGCAGGCCCCCCGAAACCTTGTAGGTATCATTGTCAAATTTGCCACCGGCATGCAGCGTTGTCATCACGACTTGTGCTGCGGGGACCTTTTTCACCGAGTGGATGTCAACCGGAATTCCACGCCCATCGTCGATGACTGTGATCGAGTTGTCGATGTGGATCGTAACCGAGATTTCCTTGCAATACCCAGCCATCGCCTCGTCAACCGAGTTATCGATGACTTCATATACCAGGTGGTGCAAGCCTGATGCGGCGGTCGTACCTATGTACATGGCCGGACGCTTCCTAACCGCTTCCAACCCTTCCAGAACCTTTATCTTCTCTGCCGTATAGCTCTCTATAGCATCGACAGCGTCCTGTGCGTTACTGCTCAGTGGATTCACGCCTTCATTCACGATGCTCTCTCCATCTGAACTCCCAATCTCGACGACGACCCGCCCATTCTCGAAGCGGAACCGTCACATCTGCCAAACCAGAACGTCCCTCCTGCCGCGCACTAAAATCGCCGGAAACGCAAGTGACTTGCCGGTTTTTGGACGTGAACTCCAGGCTGGCAACAGAGGGATAAACATGTTATGCAGGAAGTCAACATTATATCATATTTCCGCCTGGAACCCCTCGGCGAAGGGAGCGTGTATTGCAGGTATCTTCCCGGAACACTACGAAAGCTTGAGACGGTCAGATCTTCATTGGCATCACAACGTAATAAACGTCGTAGTCTTCGAGCCCCTTAGGCTTCAACAGCCCTTGCGTTTCCTTGTCACGCAGGCTGAAGACTACCTCCTCAGAATCGGCATGCTGAAGAAAATCAAGAAGGTATTGGGCGTTGAAGCCGATATCCATCGGTTCACTCGAGTACTTCGCCGCAAGAGTCTCTTTAGCCTCGCCAAAATCGGAACTGGCAGCCGAGATTTCTATCTGATTCTCAGTTATGTTGAATCTAACCGCCCGGGATTGCTCATCGGCCATGACTGCCGCTCGCTTCAGCGCATCCCCAATCTGCAGAGTGCCGACAACAAGCTCACGATGGTTCTCCCGAGGGATCACCAGTTCATAGTTGGGAAACTGTCCCGTCAGGATGCGCGAGACCAAGAGTCTCTCGCCTACTTTGAAGAAAAGATGGTTTTCAGTATTCCCGAACTCAATAGTCAACACATCATCTGCCGCCAATTTGCTCAGTTCCACCAGCGTCTTCTTGGGTACTAACACCCTGGTCTCACCCTCGATCCCTGAGATCTCGCAATTATGGCTGATCAGAACCAAACGGTGTCCATCGGTGGTTACCAGCGTTATGGTTCCAGGATTCACGATCAGGAGGGCGCCGTTCAAGGTATAACGGGATTCTTCCTGAGTGATGGCATAGATGCTCCGCGTAATCATGTATCGCAGCGGCCCTGCCGGAAGTGTCACGGTCTTACCCTCAACCGAAGGAACATCGGGGAAGTTCTCCTTGGAAAGCCCTGCCACCTTGAAGCGGGAACGCTCGCAGGTAAGATTAATCCAATCCGAGGTCGCAGCCTTGAAATGAATTTCTGAATCCGGCAATAACCGGACAATGTCGAACAGCTTCCGAGCTGAAAGCGTCGCTGCACCGCTCACCTTGATATTCGCCCGACAGCCGCATCGCAGAGTGACGTCCAAATCGGTGGCCGTGATCACGAGGGAATTGCCGGCGGTTTCGAACAACAAGTTTGAGAGAATTGGGACTGTGGTTTTCCGCTCGACCACGCCCTGGACATATTGGAGTTCCCTCAGAAGGTCCTCTTTCCTGATTGTGAGGTCCATAAAAACCAGCTCCTCGGCCACCCCTGCTAACTAACAGTGGACTGTATTAGTTTATCCAGCGTGGCTTTCATCTTGGGGTCCTGTTTCTGTAGTTCGGCAATCTTGCGAATCGCGTGAAGGACAGTTGTGTGGTGCTTGCCGCCGAATTCCTTACCGATATCGGAAAGCGAGTGATCAGTCAACTCCTTACAAAGGAACATCGCCACTTGTCGCGGTTCAGAGATGCGGCGGGCATTGTTCTTCGATTTTAGCTCGGTGATCTTAAGTGAATAGTGCTCCGCAGCGGTCTTCTGAACATCTCCTATTGTGATTCTCCGGTCATTGCTGTCGACGATGCTCTTCAGAACCCGGTGAGCCAGCGTTAAACTAATCTCTTCACCGGTCAGACTACTGTAAGCAACGAGCCTGACCAAGGCCCCCTCCAACTCTCTGATATTGGATTTGATATTGCTCGCAATGAACAATGCCACATCATCAGGGATCTGTATCCCTTGAGTTTCCGCTTTCTTCCTTAAGATAGCGATCTTGGTCTCCAGGTCCGGTGCCTGTATATCAGCAATGAGTCCCCACTCAAAGCGACTATGCAGGCGCTCCTCAAGCGTAGGTATCTCTTTTGGAGGCGAGTCGCTCGAAATAATGATCTGCTTCTGCGCATCGTACAAAGCATTAAAGGTGTGGAAGAATTCTTCCTGGGTCCGCTCTTTCCCGGCCAGAAATTGGATGTCATCCATCAGCAGAACGTCAATGCTTCGATACTTTTCCCGAAACTGGATCATCTTGTCATAGCGGATTGAATGGATAAGCTCGTTCATAAACCGCTCTGACGACATGTACGCCAGGCTGATGCTCGGAGAGTCCGCCAGAATCTTATGACCAATGGCATGCATCAGATGCGTTTTGCCCAGACCCACCCCCCCATAAATGAAAAGCGGATTGTAGGCACAAGACGGCTGGTCAGCGACAGCCATAGAGGCAGCGTGGGCAAACTGGTTGGAGAAGCCGACGACAAAGTTTTCAAACCTGTATTTCGCGTTCAACCTGCTGATCGCACCATTTCCACCAAGCTTCGAACCTGCTCTGACGACACTCTTTCGATCCAGCCCCTCTTCGCGTCCATCTCCCTCTGCCACCTTAAAGTGGATCTCAAAACCATCCATATCCAACTCTCTCAGCACTTCGTCTAATACATCGGCGTAGTTTTCCGTCAGCCAATATTTGAAGTGCTTGTTCGGCACCCACACAAGAAGCTGTTTCTTTGTGACGTTCTGGCGATGAAGAGAGGTCGGCTTAAACCAGATCTCAAAGTTCTGGACAGAAACTTTCTCCTGAATCCTTGCCAGAATTTGTTCCCACAACTGCATATTTGCCATCCAAAACAGGCAGCAAACCTAGAGACACCCCTCCCCCAAACCTCGCACGCTTTCGGAAGAGAGAACCCCCCCTCGACGGTTCCTTGGATGAACCGATTCCCACAACATTTCCACATGATGTGGAAAAACCCAAACGACCTTGAAAGGTTAATCCGGAAATCGAGCAGACCCTAAACTAGCATGCGGAACCCAGAGCTTCAAACAAATTCCAGAACCAAAATCCTATAAACCGGATTTTCCTTTTAGAATCAGCGTCTTAGATCAATGTTCCTAAGCTCTGTTCTCGAGAGTTGTACGCGATTTGAGATAAACTCTTCTAATTCCATGACTTGGTGCGCAAGCTTGGGAAAGGGTCAACGAGCAACATCCAGCGAAGAGGGATTTTCGTCGTTTTCACCGTTTTTGAAGCAACGGTTCCAATTTGTCGAAGGTGCTCTCAAGTGCCTCGGGAATGATCCGAGTTTGCCCCAGTACGGAGACCATATTTGAGTCACCTATCCAGCGCGGGACAATATGCAAGTGGAGATGGCCTGCCACTCCAGCACCCGCGCATTCTCCAAGGTTGAACCCGACATTGAACCCATCCGGTTGGTACACGTTTTTCAGCGCGACCTCAAGACTCCGGGCCAAGTCCATCATCTCATTCAGTTCCGTAGGCTCAACCTCCTCCAGGGTAGCCACGTGGCGGTTCACTACCACCAAGGTATGACCGGAGGTGTAGGGATATCGATTCAGAACGACGTAGTTACTATGGTGCCTGGAGATGATGAGGTTGTCTCGGTCCTTAGCTAGATCCTCGTCCCGAAGGTTGCAGAAAACACATTCCCCGTCTGGCGGCCCGTTGCTAATGTAGTGAAACCGCCATGGCGTCCAGAGGTTTTCCATTCAGGAGTTAATCAACTCCTTCAGTTCCTTGCCAGGCTTGAAATAAGGGACCTTCTTGGCAGGAACGAAGACCTTCTCTCCAGTCTTGGGATTACGACCTTGCCGAGCTGCGCGATCGCGCAACCGGAAGCTTCCAAAACCTCTCAGTTCGACCTTCTCGCCACCCCGCAAAGACTCGATGATACTTTCCAGCACCGTCTGCACAATGACTTCTGCATCTTTCTTGCTCAGACCTGCCTTTTTCGCAACTCCGTCGACGAGTTCAGCTTTCGTCATCAGTCTCTTCCCCCTTGGCTTTTTCTGCCTTCTTTCTAAACTCTCCAAGCTGTTCGCCGGCTATTTCGCCAATAGACGTGGTTGCAACTTCCGGCGTATACGTCCATCTGTCCACCGCCTCGTCCGTCTCTGACATGGCACGAATGGACAGCCCGATTTTTCGTTCCAAGAGGTTGAGCTTGATGATCTTAAAGTCTGTTTCGTACCCAACTTCAAACTCTGCCTCCGGATCCTCGACTCGCTTCGTACTGAGTTCCGAAACGTGGCACAGGCCTTCTATCCCCTCTTCGATCTCGACAAAGGCCCCAAAGCTCGCCAGTCGGATGATCTTGCCCTTCACTACTTCGCCGACCTGATGCAGCGAGAAAAATGCCTCCCAAAGATCGGGCTCCAACTGCTTGATACCAAGCGAAAGACGCTGGTTCTCAGCATCGACATTCAGGACAACGGCGTCAACCTCCTGCCCCTTCTGAAGAACCTCCGACGGATGCTTGATCTTCTTCGTCCAGCTTAAATCGGACACGTGTACCAGGCCCTCAACTCCCTCTTCAACTTCGACAAAGGCCCCAAAGTCCGTCAGGTTCCGAACCACACCCCTGATAATCCCATTAATCGCATAGGTTTCTTCGACTAGATCCCACGGATTCGGTTCAGTCTGCTTAATCCCAAGAGAGATCCGGCGATTCTCCGCATCGACATCCAGAACAACCGCCTCAACCTCGTCGCCAACCTCGACAATTTTCGATGGGTGCTTCAAGCGCTTATTCCAGCTCATCTCCGATACATGGATCAGCCCTTCAACCCCTTCTTCCAGTTCAACGAAAGCTCCGTAATCGGTCACACTAACCACGCGAGTACTGACCCGCGCGCCCTTTGTGTACCGCTCGGAAGCCGAAAGCCACGGGTCTCCGGAAAGCTGCTTATAGCCGAGCGAGACTCTTTCTTCGAGACGGTCAAATTTCAGGATCGTGACTTCAGTTTCCTGCCCCACATGAAACAGGTCCAGCGGGTGATTTACTCTCCCCCACGACATGTCTGTGATGTGAAGAAGTCCATCGATACCGCCCAAGTCAATGAACGCACCATAGTCGGTGATGTTCTTCACCACACCAGTGACGATCTTTCCTTCCTCGAGTGCCTTGAGGGTCTCTTCTTTCTGCTTGTAGTACTCCTCCTCCAAGACGGCTTTTCGAGAAAGCACGATGTTTCCACGACGCTTGTTTACTTTAATGACCCGCACTTCAATCTCTTCGCCCCTGAAACTATCGAGATTGCGAACCGGGTGCATGTCAATCTGAGAACCCGGCAGAAACGCACGAACCCCTATGTCAACCGCGAGCCCGCCTTTAATCCGTTCGATGACTCGGCCCTTCAACACCTCCTGCTCCTCATAAGCAGTTTCGATCGAGCCCCAGATCTTCATTCTCTCGGCCTTCTCTTTCGAAAGAATGACCGTGCCATCGCTCTCTATGCTTTCGAGAAGAACCTCAACAATGTCTCCCTCTTTGAGCGAGATTTCACCATCCTCACCTCTGAACTCTCCTGTCGAGATCACGCCCTCGGACTTGAATCCTACATCGACGATGACTCTATCTCCCGCAACCTTGAGGACAGTACCCTTGATGACCTCACCTTCGGCGAAATCTTTAAAACTCTTATCGTACTCTTTCAGTATCGTTTCGTAATCCACATCCCCGGGATCTTCAATCACGGGCGCGAGAGAAACGGCCTTCTCAGCCGTCTCTTCGTTCTTCTCAACCGTCTGTGCCATTCGAAAACAACCTCCTACAAATTCTTAGGTGCCAATCGGCGGCATAAAAACCGGACGCAAAAAGACTCCAGAAGTCCAAACCTTACCTAGAAAAGGTGGACTGCATAGAAAAACATTTGGGAAGCAGGGCCACTCTGTGGCCCGAGCCGCATTGAAACTGGAGACAATACCAGAAAATCCTTACATCGCCCGAATTTTGAAAGAACTCTTATACCCCGGCCACAAAACGATTGTCAAGCAGATCAGTTGCCTGAGGCATTCGCACAGTAGAGGTTTCCAAGTCCGTTGGAGTACCCGGTACCAGTGGCAAGTGACAAGTGGCAAGTGACAAGTGGCTAGTGACAAGTTGCAAGTGACAAGTGCCGGACCTTTCCTCCATAGCTCGAACAGTGAAGGTGGATGCCAGTTACCAGATGCCGGTAGAGTGTCCCGTTTATTGCCTGACATTTTCTTGGTGTCACTTGGTGTCCCTGGTGGTAGATCTTCTTCTACTGGGGTTACGGATCACCGATCACCGGCATTTTAGTCTGGTCAAGACATACGTACTGGTTGTTGATAAAGCACGAAGGAGGACCTGTCGCACTGTAGGTCGAAGCGCGAAGGGGGATGCCCGTTACCAGATGCCGGATGCCGGATGCCGGATGCCTATTCCCCCGGTGCGTTTCCAGAGTCCCGCCTCGCGGGGCGATATGCGCAGAGCCCAGGGCGTCAGCCCTGGGGTAACCGCGATAACCTCACAGGAGTCCCGCCTTGCGGGACGGCATGAATTTCGCAGATCAGCCTCCTTCCAACGTCATGGACAGGATGGAGCATCCAGAGCATGTCTCATCCGCTCGTCCTTTTCC
>JAUVSF010000150.1 GCA_030597245.1 Acidobacteriota bacterium | reverse complement strand
TCAATGCTGCGGAAAGAGATCGGACCATGGTCGCCCTGGATAAAAATGGGACCTGGTTCGCCTTCATCGGAGTCCAGCGCGCCACCGGTAATTCCAGGTACTTCCTGGTTGTCTATGACAGTCTTGTCGTTGAGAACAACTGTGATATACCTGCCGAGCAGGGTAATGTCCATGGCCTGCCATTCACCGGCGTTTTTCGCTGCATTTTCCGTTGGAGCGATAAAACCATAAACACCGGCAATGTAGCGGTTGCCCGGCTCTTTTCCAAAATCATCCTGTATCTGGACTTCATAGCGTCCTCTAAGGTAGATCCCGCTGTTGCTTCCTTCAGGATATTTGAACTCCATGTGGAGTTTAAAATTCGTGAAAGTATCGTCAGTGATCAGGCCGGTGCCTTGTCCTACGTCGCCTTCGTCAACAACGTCATTCACGAGAACTCCGTCCATGACTTTCCAGAATTTATCCTGTTCAGGATCCATCAGGCTCCATCCGGCAAGGTCTTCACCATTGAACAGCTTTACGGTCTCTCCCCATTCGACAGTTTCAGGGGCGGCAAGCTCAGGAGCCCTTACAGCGGTCCATTTCACTTCGGGTTCAGCCGGAGCATCGGCATCTGCCGTTCCGGCCAGAGCTCCAGCTACCAGCTTTTGGGTATTTGTAGTTCCAGACAGAACTCCGTCTGCTAATTCCCCGGTGAAGGACAAATCTGAATCCATCTGCTCATACTGGATCGGAAGTGTAAAACTGAGTGTTGATCCTTCAACCGTGATATCCGATACAGGTCTGGCGTGTCCGACCTGTCCAACATAACGGCCTGTAAACTGCTCCCCTTCCCTGGTCAATTCCAGCCAGGAAGGATAACTGCCGTCAGCAGACTCAATCGTAAGGTCCCAACGTCCGGCAAACTCATCCGGGGAAACCTGGACTGCTTCTTTAGTTGCGGGGGCTGAGCAAGCCGCTAAAAGCAAAACACACAAAATTAACAAGGTTGAACGGAAAAGTGACATTTGAAATTCTCCTTTGATTCCACACATTCTGCAAAAAAAACTAAATATCTGAAAATCTTATTCTAATAAGGAATCCCAGCCGTCGCATGTTTCTAGCCCTAACGCTTCAAAGCAAGATAAGCCAAAACAGCAAGAATGAAGTGAAACGAGAGAAGACGCCAAGAACCACAACGGCCTCAATCCAGGAGACCGTGGGTCGGTGATAATCGACTATCAGAGAAGCTCGTTTCTTCTTGGCTTTCACGCGACTCTCAGCCCTTACCTGATTCGAACTGCATTCCGTTCGCCTTCTGTAACCATTCTTGTAACCGCGACAACCCAACTCCCAACTCCCAACTTCCAAGTCCCAAGACTCAAGACTCAAGACCCAAGACCCAAGACTCAATTCCCAAGCCCCTAATTCTCAAGATAAACTCTTTCGACTCGGGGGCCGATCAAGGTCAGGATTTCATAAGGTATGGTTCCCAGGGAGGCAGCCAGTTGAACGGCTGAAAGCTCAGAACCAGGGTCGTCGTCCAGAAGGATAACGTCATCACCTGCGCGGACTTCCTGTAGGTCAGTCAAATCGATGGTGGTTAAATCCATGCTGACGTTACCGACGACTGGAGCCAATCCAGATGCCGTCATCACCCTGCCACAATTAGAAAGAAGGCGGCGATAACCGTCGGCATAGCCTACCGGTAGAACCCCAATTCGGCCTGGTCTATTCGTGGTGAAGTTCCTTCCATACCCGATGGTAGCTCCAGCGGGGAGCTCATTTATCGTCAGGATTCGAGCTTTCCAACGAAGGACAGGGCGAAGTGCAGCGAGAGCAGGGCAGAGAGCAATCCCATAGAGAGCCAAACCCGGCCTCACCGCGTCGAGGTGTGCTTCACTATATTGAAGCCCGGCACTATTAGAGATGTGCCTTCTTATCCCGAGCTTCGAAGTGATTTCATTGAACCTCAGCAATTGCTTGTGGGTAGCTTCCCGACTCAGGTCGGATGAAGAGAAGGTTGAATACACCCCCGTTATGAGCCCCGGGTACTGTCCGATCATCTCTTCGGCCCTTTCCCACGGCACACCGAGACGCCCCATTCCCGTATCAATCTTGACCTGGACTTTTAGATCTGTGGGCAAGGTACGATCATCGAACACGGCTGCCGTCAAATCGGAGGAGACAAATACCTCCTCGCTACCAGGATCGCAACCGCCAAACACGGTTATTTCTACATCGGGCAGTACACGCCGCAACTCAACCCCTTCACGTACGTCTGCTACCCCGAAACTGCGTACCCCGCAACTCCACAGTCTGGAGGCGATCTTCGCCATACCATGGCCATACGCGTCTGCCTTCACCACGGCTATGACCTCGGTTTGTGAAGGGATCAACTGACGGATCACGGAATGATTGTGTTGGAGTTTGGTGAGAGAGACTTCAACCCAGGAACGCTTCATCGCTGATTCGGTGCAAGGTTCTCAAAACGGGTCCACTGATCGATAAAGGCGAGTTTGACGACGCCGGTAGGACCATTTCGTTGCTTACCGATAATCACTTCGGCAACGCCGGAGTTCTCTTCGTTTTCGTCCTTCGTGTAGAGTTCTTCACGATAGACGAAAAGAACCACATCGGCATCCTGTTCAATGGAGCCTGATTCTCTCAGGTCTGAGAGTTGAGGGCGGTGGTCTCCACGACGCTGCTCCGGCGCTCGGCTTAACTGCGATAGCGCCAGTACCGGCAGTCCCAGCTCTTTGGCCAGGGCCTTGAGTGCCCGGCTGATAGCTGATATTTCCTGCTGCCGGTTCTCGAACCTCTGGGGCCGGCCCGCCGCTCCCGACATGAGTTGAAGGTAGTCAATCACCAGCAAATCCAAGCCATGCTCTGACTTTAGTCGTCGACTTTTCGAGCGCATCTCAATCATGGACATCGCGGGGGTATCATCGATAAAGATCTTCGCTTCCCCGAGGCGGCTCATCGCCTTGGCCAGATCTTTCCAATCGTCATCGGAGAGATAACCTGACCTGACACGGTGGCTGTCAACCCGAGCCTCGCCACACAGCAGCCTCATCACGAGCTGCTCCGATGACATTTCAAGGCTAAAGACTCCTACTGTCTTACCCTCCTTGATGGCAGCATGCTGCCCGATATTGAGAGCGAGACTTGTCTTCCCCATTCCCGGGCGGCCTGCAAGAATGACCAAGTCAGAAGGTTGCAGGCCGGACATCATCTCATCCAGTTCGTGATAACCGGTTGGGATTCCAGTTACCAACTCTTTACGCTCTTCGAGCGTCTCGATGTGCCCCCAGGTTGTGGAGAGTAGCTCTGGAAGGCTCGTGAAGCCGGTGTGGACCCTCTCCTGGCTGATTTCGAAGATTGACTTTTCGGCTTGCTCCAGCAGCGCGACAGGATCATCTTCGCCGGAATAACTGCGAATCAGTATCTCATTAGTGGAATGGATCAGCTTCCTCAGGATCGACTTCTCTTTAACAATCTGAGCATACTGCACAAGATTAGCGATTCGTGGAACGCCATCCAGCAGCGAAGCGATGTAGGCGACACCACCAGCCACATCCAACTCGCTGTCTTTCTCCAACTCTTCCCTCAGAGTGACCGAATCGATGGGGCGTGTAACGGAGGCGAGTGCCTCCATCTTGGCGAAGATCTTTTGGTGACCTTCGCTATGGAAGTCCTGAAGAGTCAACAATTCTGCTGCTTGATCGAAAACTTTGTTGTCGAGAAGGACTGCGCCTAAAACAGCTCTTTCAGCTTCAAGGCTGTGAGGTAAAGATTTCTCAAGAGTGATGTCACCAGTCGCCATGCGGAACACTCATTATAAGGGTCAGGCTTCACGGTTCATAGCCCACCACCTAAAGGGCGTGTTGCTCAAAAGGGCACCCCGCCCAAGCCCGAAGTTCGAAGCTCGAAATTCGAAACAAATCTTAAGCTCGAATATCTAAGGACTGAAACGGAATACCGCCGATAACCTATTCTTAAACAGTCACTTTACGGTGTCTAGACCTTAGACATTCTTATTCCATAGCTCATTTCGAGCTTCGGATTTCGAGCTTCGAGCTTAGCCTTCGGCCCTAGTGCTCATTTGGGCACATGCGCACCCTATAGGGACAACAGTCCCCCAAGGAACTACTCGACGTCTTCGGCACTGGTGCTGGAGTACTTCTCGATTTCCGCAACCCTGGTTTCCACATCCTGCACGACGGCATCACTTTCTTCACCACGGGGCATGGTACGAGCTACCGGCTCATCACCCTCCGGGGTTATAGAAACCAGAAACGTTGTCTCCACATCACTGTGCGGTCTCACCTCGACACGATAGTTGCCGATACTCTTGATGGGTTGTTTCAACAAGATCTTACGGCGATCAAGGTTGATCCCGTTAGCCGACAGGACCTCTTCCAAATCCTTGGAGGTCACCGAGCCGAAGAGAACTCCGGTATCCCCGGCCTTACGGCTGATAATGATGTGCAACTGCCCCAATTCCTGGGCCAGCAACTCTGCTTCTTCGACGTACTTGGATTCCTTTTTGGCCAGGGCAAGGCGCTGTTCCTCAACCATTTTCAGGTTACCGGCCGTTGCCGCTACCGCCAAGTGTTTCGGGATGAGATAGTTACGTCCGTACCCACTGGCAACGTTCGTCACTTCACCACGCCGCCCCAGTCCATAAACGTCATCAATCAGAATGACTTTCATCTAAACAGACCTCGCTTTGAGTTAGCGTCTCACGTACGGCAATAAAGCCAGGTGGCGAGCACGCTTGATCGCGGTGGTGATTTTTCGCTGGCAAGGAGCACAGGCTCCTGTGATCCGGCGCGGAATAATTCTCCCATTATCACTTACGAACTGACTCAAGAACCGTGCGTCCTTGTAATCAAAGTAATACTTGCCAATACACATTTTGCAGAACTTCTTGCGCTTGATCATCTGAAGCTACTCCTTATCGGTCTCCGGTTCTTCATTCGCGACCGGCGGCTTAGTTGAACGTGCCCGGCTTCGTCTTTTCTGCCGCGCCTCTTTCCGGGTTTCGAACTTTTGAACCCGTTTTAGTTCTTCGTCAATCCGAACGGCCAGGAATCGGATAACCGCGTCACTTACCTTAAATCTCCGCTCCAGCTCTGCTATTGCCACGCCACCCGGTTCATCAAGGGTTACCACAGTATAGTACCCATCTTTGTGCTTCTGCACCGGGAACGCAAGGCGTCGTTTGCCCCATTTGTCTACGTTGACAATTTCGGCCCCCATATCAACAGCAACCTTGGAATACATGTCGACCTGTTCGTCAACTTCTTCCTCGGTGAGCGTGGGAGCGAGAACGAATACAAGTTCGTACCGTCTCATGGTCTCAATCTCCTAATTTTGAAACGTGTAATGTTACCACAAACCTCTTGCTGCTACGGAACGGGACCAACAACGATCTCACGCCGCTCCCCGGTTCGTCATATCAGTATTGGTGCAATCACCAGGGAGACAATCGACATGAGCTTAATCAAGATATTCATGGAAGGTCCGCTCGTATCCTTGAACGGATCGCCCACGGTGTCTCCGACCACCGCTGCCTTGTGGGCATCAGACCCCTTTCCACCAAGGTAACCATTCTCAATCAGCTTCTTCGCATTGTCCCAAGCACCGCCTGCGTTTGCCATGAACAGCGCGAGTAACACACCGGTGAGAGTGGCCCCGGCAAGCATTCCACCCAGAGTCTCAGGCCCGAGCGTGAACCCGATAATCACGGGGCTGGCGACTGCGACGAGTCCCGGCAAAACCATCGACTTGAGAGCCTCAGTGGTCGATATATCTATACACCTGGCCGTGTCCGGCTTTGCTTTCCCTTCCATCAGGCCTTCAATCTCCCTGAATTGTCTCCTCACCTCTTCGACCATCTTGAAAGCCGCTCGACCAACAGCAGACATAGTCAAGTCCGCAATGACGAACGGCAAGGCTCCGCCGATCAGCAACCCGACTACTACCCTCGGTTCGATCAAGTTGATACTTTCCAGCCCGACCGTCTTCGCGTAGGCCGAAAAGAGTGCCAGAGCTGTCAGAGCGGCTGATCCAATTGCAAAGCCCTTTCCCATTGCGGCGGTGGTGTTTCCAAGGGAGTCCAGACTATCCGTGATCTTTCTGGTTTCCGGCCCCAATCCACTCATCTCCGAAATTCCACCCGCGTTATCGGCAATGGGTCCGTAAGCATCAACCGACATGGTGATTCCAACGGTGCCGAGCATTCCCACAGCAGCGATACCGATTCCGTAGAGCCCTGCGAAGTTGTAAGCCACAAGAATCGTGGCTGCTATCATGATGATGGGAGCAACAGTGGACTGCATCCCCACAGCGAGGCCGGAGATGATGTTCGTGGCCACACCTGTCTTACAGGAATCCGCAATCCTCCAGATCGGGCCGCCTCCCGTATACCACTCTGTGAGTAATCCAATTACGATTCCAGCGAGAGTGCCCATGAATATGGCCCAAAAGATCCCCAGCTCAAGTCCCAGGCCATTGATAGCAAGCAGAGCGCCCGCAATCATCAACACAGCGCTCAGGATGGTCGAAGTGCGCAGAGCGGTCGCCGGACTCAAGCTCCGGAGGAATCGAATCGAGGCCACCCCAATCAAGGACGCGATCAGCCCGATACTCACCAGGAGAATCGGGAGTCCCATATAGAGCACTTTATTCTCGGGAGTTATATTCAGGACACTGGACGCACCCGCCGCAGCGATGGCAATCGTAGCAATAATGGACCCGACATAGCTCTCAAAAATATCGGCGCCCATACCTGCCGTGTCACCAACGCAGTCGCCGACGAGGTCGGCAATGGTGGCGGGGTTCCTCGGGTCGTCCTCTGGAATTCCGGCTTCCACTTTTCCGACGAGATCAGCACCCACGTCTGCCGACTTCGTGAAGATTCCGCCGCCCACCCTGGCAAATAACGCTATTGAGCTGGCGCCCATGGCAAACCCAGTGATGTGAGATGGCTCGATGATTCCATTCAGGTACAAAAGATAGGCCGTGCCGACACCGATCAAGCCAAGACTCGCGACCGACAATCCCATTACGGAGCCCCCGGCAAAAGCAACGCTCAGGGCCGCACCAATCCCAGACTCGTTGGCCGCATGAGTCGTTCTAACGTTGGCCCGAGTTGCAGCTTTCATGCCCAGGAAACCAGCCAGCATGCTGCTAAAGGCTCCAACCAGGAAGGCGACCCCAGTTAAAGGCGAAATGACGAAGCTCAAGCCCAGGAATACAACCAGAACGAATCCCGCCAGGATTCCATATTCTCGGCGGAGGAACACCATAGCGCCACTATGGATGGCATCGGAGATCTCCACCATCTTCGGATTCGTAACTTCCATCCTCTTGATAAAGAAAAAGATCAGCGCTGCCGAAAGCAGTCCGACCCCACCAATTACAGGAAACCAGTACGCTATAGCTGTCATCAGCTGAACCCTCCTTCGCCCTCTCCTCCTAAGAATCTAGTAAGTAAAATGGTCTGATCGGCTACGCAGTCGAGTCGTTACCTCGCTCGAACGTTTCCGTCAGGCCGCATTATTTCAAGAGCCCGCCTCATCCTCGGCAATCCCACTTCAAAAAGTTGTACACGCTTAGTTAAATCGCGCCATCGTTTGCTGGACTCCCTCAGAAATCCAAGCGTCAACCACGGACACGCAACGTTCCAAAGTCTCGTCGAGAAGCGCATATTCCTTGCGACGGAATCTGCCCAAAACGTATTCTGAAAGATCGTCGATCTCCTCGTCCCCTGCGATCCCAATCCGCAACCGAGCGATCTCTTGAGTGCCCAGGCGGTCGATCACGGATTGGACCCCTTTGTGCCCTCCCGAACTTCCAGATGCCCGCACTCTGATCTTGCCAAGTGGCAGGGCCACTTCGTCATATGCAATTACACATTCTGAGAGGTTGAAGCCGTGCAACTGCACCAAGTCCCGGACAGCCTGCCCACTCAAATTCATGTACGTTTGGGGTTTCGCGAGTAACACCTCTTCGTCGGCGAGGGTTACTTCACAGACCAGTGAAGATCCACGCGAGCCGAATTTGACTCCAGATCGTTCGGCGAGACGATCCAGCAGCATGAACCCTACATTATGTCTGGTTCTTCGATACCAGAACCCAGGATTACCTAAGCCAACAATCAGGTGCAACCCAGACCTGCCGAACACTTATAACAGCCACAGGAGAACCCACAGCTACTCTTCACTCCCACGAGGCTCGGGGGCTTCCGCTCCCTCAGCCTGCTCTTCCTCAGCCTTACCCTTCCCCAACACTTCCGGCTCAAGAGCCTCTTCCTCTTCCACTACCACCTCAGGCTCTTCTTCAACCCTTGGTGGAAGCACTGTTAGCACAACAAATCCCGGGTCGGAAAGAACCTTGACTTTGCTGGTTTCAATCTCCAACTCGGAGACGCGAATCGATCCCCCGACATCAACATCCGTGACATCAACCTTGATCCGATCCGGAACATCCGTGGGCAAGCACTCAACACTGATTTCGCGAAGCACAACTTCGAGAATACCACCGTGAGTCTTGACACCTTCAGCGACTCCTGTCGGTTCAACCGGCACCCGAAACTCCATGGCCCGGTCTTTTGCAATACAAAGAAAATCCGCGTGCAGAAGAGATCCTTCAATCGGATCCAACTGGAAATCTTTGATCAGGACATCTTTGCGATCGCGGTCAGTTACCAGCTCAAAAATCGTGTTCCGCCCCGAATCAGAATGAAGAATCTGGAAAACATCAGCGGAATCGACTATCACACTGACGCTCTCAACGCCGCGACCGTAAACGACACCCGGGATCTTCCCCTCGACCCGAAGTCGCCTGCTGGCATTCTTACCAAATTCCGTTCGTTCTTCTGCTTTGACTCTAACCTCAGACATTTCCGACTAACTCCTAAACCAGTCCTAAACTAACAAAAGGCAGCTATTGTACCAAGATTGGATCGGCGCAACCAATGTCCCGTTCGTGTACATTCTTACTTGAGGCAACAGGATGTGCTGCAACCCAAGTCGAAAGACTGCCACGAGGACTCCATAGAACTCCAACTGTGGAAAACTGCCCCTTTCTCTACTTCTCCAACTGGACGAACAACCGACTGACCGAAGTCTCCTCATGGATCGACCGGATCGCCTCAGCCAGCAAAGGTGCAACAGAACACACCACAATCCTCGACAGCCGCACCTCCTCGGCCAAAGGAACGGTGTTGGTTACCAGCACCCTTTCGAACTCCGATGCCTGGAGTCGATCAATGGCAGGACCTGACAAAACCCCGTGGGTTGCGGCTGCAAAGAGGCGGCGGGCCCCCTTCTTCCGCATCTCTTCCGTGGCATTCACGATCGTACCCCCGGTATCGATCATGTCGTCTACGATGATGACATCTCGGCCATCTACATCACCGACAATATTCATCACGACTGCTTCGTTGTCCCCAACACGTCTCTTGTCGATGATCGCCAGGTTGGCCTTAAGAAATTTCGCGTAGAACCTGGCTCGCTCGACTCCTCCCGAATCAGGCGACACCACCGCC
>JAUVSF010000360.1 GCA_030597245.1 Acidobacteriota bacterium | reverse complement strand
GCCAAGGTGGCCGAGTCGAAGGAAGTCAACTTCGGGTTCAATGCGGAAACCGAGCAGTTTGAAGATCTGGTGGCCGCGGGCGTGATCGATCCCACGATGGTGACGCGGACAGCTCTGCAGAATGCTGGATCGATTGCCGGTCTGCTTCTAACCACGGAGGCTATGGTGACTGAGGTCGAGAAGGACGAGCCTGCTGGAGCGCCGCACCCTCCGGATATGGGCGGCATGTACTAGTCTGAGATGAGCTGGGCAGTGCATGAGGCGCTGTCCGGTCTTGTCCCGGCTTGATAGCTATTGGGAGAGGAGCAGAAACGACAATCGTTTCTGCTCCTCTCCCTTTTTTGTCTCTGTCTCTTCTTCCTCGCTGGTTGTACGTCGCAGTCTCCAGCTCGGATCAACCTAACCACTGAGTCACGAAATCACAAGCAATTCCTAGTGCTTTTGTGATTTGGTGGTTCATCTCACCTTGGGCCAAGCTGCCTTTGCCTCGGAGCCAGTTGCGATATGTCGGAACGGCATGAATGCGACAAGCATCGTCAACAACGAACGGCGAACCGACATGAGCTATCAGTTTGTGAGAAATGTCGGTTTAGTAGTAGAGTGCCACTGGTCTTTTTCTTGAGTCGTTGGAATTTGACTGAAACACATTACTAACCGTAATCCTCACAAAGTAGAGGAGCGTGACGGTGGAGGCCGCCACGGTGGCCCGCTCTTGAGGAATGCGGGCTAACCGCTTCGGATCTTATTAAGTGACTCGACAGGTCCAACTACTGATATTCTTCGCCCTGGTTGCTTACTTGACGCTCTTTCATGCTTTGGGTGACCTCCCCTATCTCGGATCGGATGAGCCCCGCTACGCGAGGATCGGTGAGGAGATGGCCACATCTGGCGACTTCGTTACCCCTACCTTGGAGGGCCGGCCATGGATGGAGAAGCCACCTCTGCTGTTTTGGGTTGAAGCCCTGAGTTTTAGAGTTCTCTCCCCATCGGAGTTGTCGGCGCGCCTGCCGGTTGTCCTTTTCGGCTTGTTCGGAGCCATTGCTGCAGCTTTCTTTGCGCGTTTCCTCGGAGGTGAAAGAGTCGGCCTCATAACCTTTCTGGCTTTACTTACGAACTTCCTCTACGTGGTGTACAGCCGGGCCGCGAGTACCGATCTTCTGTTTGCCACCACGCTTTCGGTCGCATTGATGTGCGGCTTCCTGACTAGCCGGACTCCGGCTCGGATCTGGCCGGCTGCGACCGGTCTGTTTCTTGGCCTGGCTGTGCTCGCCAAGGGCCCGGTTGCTCTGGTTCTTTTCGGGGGAGTGTTCCTGGTCTACTTCGGCGTTATTCAGAAGAAGTACTGGAACCGCCTCCAGATGCTCCTGGGAACAGGTGTTTTTCTGCTGACAGCTATTCCCTGGTTCTTGCTGGTGTGGATTGAGAATGGTCACAACTTTGTCATGACCTTTTGGGTGAACCATCACCTGGCAAGGTTTGTTACGGACCTGCATCATCATCGCCAGCCAATTTGGTTCTATGTACCTGTCCTTTTGGCAGGGCTGTTCCCGTGGTCGTGTTTCCTTGGGTCCGCCGTTACCAGGATTTGGCGTGAAAGGAGAGAGCTGCGTGAGGTTCGGAACCAGGGCTTACTTTTCCTGTGGGTTTGGGCGTGCATTCCCCTGGTCTTCTTTAGTCTGAGTTCAAGCAAACTTCCCGGCTATATTCTGCCGGCCGTGCCTCCCCTGGTGTTGCTCGTCGCTCTCGAATGGGAGAGATATCTTTCCGGCAACCTGTCTACTTATCTGCCGATGAGAAGGCAGTTGGTTTGCACGGGTATATTGGGGGTCGTCTTTGCGGCCGCTTTGGCTTTCGGATTCTATTTCCGTTATGCGGCTCCCTGGGTAGGAGTGGCGTGCGCGGTGCCGATTCTGGTTTCAGGCATTTGGGGCCAACATGAGTTTCGAAAGCGTCGCTCGGTTTCGTTGTTCACCGTACTTGTTTCGGGAATGACCCTGACGTTTGCGCTGCTCCACTCGCTCGCGGCCCCGGTTCTGGCAGACTTTCATTCTACGAGAGGCCTCTGTGTCTTAGCGAGGCCGCATATCTCCAGTGCTGAGCCCCTGGTTTTGTATCGCATTTTCCACCACACTGCTCGCTATTACGCGGATTTTCGCACCACCTCTTCCTCACTGAACAGTCCTGACGAGCTCAGTGAGTATGTTTGCAGGGCTCATCAGGAGAAGTACCTGATCCTGACATCAGAGCATGGATGGAACGAACTGTCTGAGTTGTTCGGGGCGGAACTGGTACGCCGGGAAGGAAACTTTTACCTGCTGGAGTTGGACTCTCCGGCGGTTCCCTGCTCCCCTGAGGAAGGCACCTACAACGAGCATGAAAGAAGCTCAGAGCTTGAACCTTAAGTAGTTAGTGTTCAGGTATTTAAGCACTTCCCCCCAGCCGTCGGTGAGCTGGAGAAGTTGGGAGATCGTTTGCAGGTTTGGATCGGTTGTGCCGATTCTATGTTTTCGATAAGATCACTGTCTCAATCATGGCGTTGCGACTCTACAATACACTGACGAGGCAGGTAGAAGAACTGAAACCCATTCGGGACCACAAGATCCGGATGTACACCTGTGGTCCTACCGTCTATGACTACGCTCACATCGGGAATCTCAGGACCTTCCTTTTTCAGGACATTCTACGCCGGTATATCCGCTACAAAGGTTTTGACCTTGTCCAGGTCATGAACATAACGGATGTTGAAGACAAGATCATTGCCCGGGCAAGGGAAGAGGGTGTCTCGATCGGTGAGTACACGAAGAAGTACGAAAAGGCCTTCCTCGTGGACTTGGAGACGCTGCGGATTCAACCAGCCGAAATCATGCCGAGAGCCACAGAGCACATTGACGTGATGATTGATCTGGTTTCCAGGCTCAAAGAGGGAGGCTTCACCTACGAACGAGACGGCTCAACCTATTACCGAATAGATCGGTTCAATGACTACGGGAAACTTTCGCAGTTGGATCCTGGTGACATTCGCCCAAGTAGCCAGGTTGACGAAGACGAGTACAGCAAGGAAGATCCCAGAGATTTCGTCTTGTGGAAAGCTCGGAAGGAGGGTGAAGAGGAGTGGGATTCCCCATTCGGTCCTGGACGTCCGGGTTGGCACCTTGAGTGCTCGGCCATGAGCATGAAGTATTTGGGAGAGTCTTTCGACATTCACTGTGGAGGAGTGGATCTGGTCTTTCCCCATCATGAAAATGAGATAGCCCAGAGTGAAGGAGCGACAGGAAAACCGTTTGTCCGGCACTGGGTTCATGCCGCCCATCTGATTGTCGAGGGCCAGAAGATGTCCAAGTCTCTTGGGAATTTCCTCACCCTGAGAGATCTTCTGGACAGGGACTGCAATCCCGTTGCTCTTCGTTACTTGCTGGCCTCCGTCCATTACAGGCGACAACTTAACTTCACTTCCGACGGGTTGGAACAGTCGCGAGCTGCGATCCGGCGAGTGAATGACTTCGTACTTCGAGTCAGGGAGGTCGCCGACGGGGTTCCGACAAACGAGGAAGTGTCAGAACGCGTAGTGTCGGCCCGGAAGCGGTTCGAAGATGCGATGGACGAGGATCTAAACACTTCGGCGGCTCTCGCAGCTCTATTTGAATTGGTGAGAGATGTCAATGTTCGATTGGAGAGCAAGCAGGTAGGGTCCTCCAATCGAGACGAGATTCTGGATCTACTACAGGACGTCAACCAGATCTTTGATGTGTTCGAAATCGAGGAACTCGAGCTCGGGGATGAGGAGGTAGCGCGTCTGATTGATGAAAGGGAGAAGGCGCGACACGACCGGGATTACGGCAGAGGTGATGAGATTCGAGACCTACTTCAAGAACAAGGGATCCTCTTGGAAGATACCGGAGACGGAACACGATGGAAAAGACGGAGCTGATGGTTGAAGCGCAGCACGTGAGAGAAGTGCTTTCCCGATGTATGCTGGCGGATGGCTTGGATCTTGTAATTGATTTTGAGAAGAGTCACGGATCAAGAATCTATAACGCACCCACCGGAGAGTTCTTTGTGGACTTCTTCGGGTGCTTCGCGACCATTCCGTTAGGTTACAACCACCCGCGGCTCCGTTCTCCGGAAGCGGTTAGAGAACTGGGGAGAGCCGCAATCCAGAAACCTTCGAACTCCGATCTTTACTCGATTGAAATGGCTCGTTTTGTCGAGACCTTTTGCCGAGTGGCAAAACCCCGGTACATGAAGTACCTGTTCTTCATCGAAGGTGGAACACTAGCCGTCGAGAATGCTCTCAAAGTAGCCTTTGACTGGAAGGTACGAAAGAACTTCTCTGCCGGATCAAGCGAGGAAAAGGGCTTCAAGGTCATCCATTTCCGACAGGCTTTTCACGGCCGTTCCGGGTACACTCTTTCTCTCACGAATACCGCCGACCCCCGAAAGACTCAGTATTTTCCAAAGTTTGAATGGCCCCGAGTCCTGAATCCCAAATGCAGGTTTCCTCTGGAGGGTGCCAACCTTGATCGGGTCAAAGAAGCCGAAACGGAGTCGCTTCGACAGATCCAGGCCGCCATCGACGAGGATCCAGGCGACATCGCATGTATCCTCTTGGAGCCAATTCAGGGAGAGGGCGGGGATAACCATTTCAGGCCCGAGTTCCATCGGGAATTGCGCAGGATCTGCGATGAGAATGAGATTCTGTTGATATACGATGAAGTTCAAACCGGCCTTGGCTCGACGGGGAAGATGTGGGCGGCAGAACACTACGTCCAGCCCGACATCATAGCATTCGGCAAGAAGGCGCAAGTCTGCGGAATCATGGTGGGCGAGCGCGTGGATGAGGTTCCTGACAACGTTTTCCACGTATCCAGTCGGATCAACTCGACGTGGGGTGGGAATCTCGTGGATATGGTTCGTTGCCGTCTCCATTTGGAAGTTTATGAGGACGAGCGTGTAGTTGAGTATTCTGCCAGACTTGGGGAGGCGCTCTTGAAAGAACTCCGGGTACTGGAGGAAAGCTTTCCGGGGCTGGTATCGAACGTCCGGGGACGGGGACTGTTTTGTGCATTGGACCTCCCGGACACAGAGACCCGAGATCGGGTTATTGCAAGGCTCTTCGAGAAACGCCTGGTCATGCTGGGCTGTGGCGACCGATCAATTCGTTTTCGCCCGGCGCTAAACATTCCCGAGGAAGATCTGTTCCTTGGCCTGGATATCATTCGAAAAACGCTGAGAGAAGATAGCTGAGTTCTCTGTAGCCCCGGAATAACTCCCAACTCCCAACTCCCAAGCCTATTCACTCACATGAATCCGGAGTAGTGCCTGAGGCAATAATCCCTGGAGTCGGGAGTTTCGATCGCAATTAGGTCGAAGCGTATCGGCAGGTCGTACAGTTCATGTCGTTCCATAAAAGAATAGGCCAGTCTCTCCAGTTGGTTCCTCTTCT
>JAUVSF010000302.1 GCA_030597245.1 Acidobacteriota bacterium | reverse complement strand
TTTCTTGATTATCGATCATTGTGAGTCTTGCGGAAAGGGGCAACGGCGAAGCCGGAGGGTATCCCGAGCCCCGCCTCGCGGGGCGATATGTGCAGAGCCCAGGGCGAGTGCCCGACGAAGGAGGGCCAGCCCTGGGTTGCCGGCGATCCCCTCACAGGAGTCCCGCCTTGCGGGACGGCATGATTCTTGCAGATCAGCCTTCTTCCAACGTCAGGGACAGGAGGGAGCATCCGGAGCATGTCTTTATCCGCTCGTCTTTTTCCGTTAGGCTCCCCAGTTCACCATCGGCGTTTCTGTCGAGTTCGGGGTGAATTCGATCTGGCTCCTCCCCCTTACAACCGTTTTCCAACAACTTACAGCCATTTACTGGGGTAAACTCCTTTGCTCACCTCCGGCAAGCCGCTCTGCGACTGCATTTCCCCACAGCGCGATTGCCTCGTAAAGTGAGCGTTCAGGTGACAAGCCTACGGTGCTCTGTTTACAATCCTCACCACCCGGCTCTAACGGGGTCCAGCCGAAAACAAGTTGGACCCAACACCAGGAAACTCGACAAACCCTATCACAGCCGGACCAACACTCGAAGTTCGTCGTTCCCCGCGTCATTCGTCATTTGTCGTTCGTCGTTCCCTTCACGGCTTGCCGTGAAAAACGCTTCCGCCGAAGGTCGTAATATAGATAGCGTCGGGGTCATTCAAATCAATGACCGGCCGGTGTCCCCAGCGGAAATCATAAGCTTCTATCCGCCTCCAGGTATGGCCATAGTCATCGCTACGGTGGGCGCTGTTGTGGAAAGTGACTAGATAGACGCGACCCGGATGACGGTGATCGGGCGTGGCAGCGTATACGTAGGTAGAAGGGTCAAACGTCGAGACCCAGGTTTCTCCAGAATCGTCGGAAACAAAAAGACCGCCTTCCGCTTCGAGAAGCGTGCGAGAATCCTCAAACCTTCCAAAGTCACCTTTCATCATGCTTGCCCAGCAGGCCAGGTAGAGGCGAGCGGGATCGTCCGGGTCTATGGAAATCGAGTTCGGAAACCGTGCCTTTGCCGGAAGATCAACTTCTTGCCAGGATTCCGCTCCGTCCGAGGATCGGTAGACCCTCCCGTCCAGCAGATCCGGCAACACCTTGTTTCCAACAAATTGGGTGTTGTGTGTAATCACAAGGTAGAGTGTGCCGTCCTTGGACAAAGTGATTTCCCATGCGTTCACATTCACGCCCAGCCCACTGTTCTTCTGAGTCCACGTCTTACCGTCATCGGATGACTTAAAAACTCCCTGCCCGTACACAGCGGCATACAGCGTCCTCTGCCCCACTGCTGAGCTGGGATCCAGTACCAGCCCAGTTGCAGGTGAATTCGCCGGTAACCCATCGCTTGAAACGGTCCAGGTTCCGCCACCATCGATTGACAGACACACCCCTCCAACGGCCCTCTGCTTCCAGCGCGGATCACGAATCATCTTCAATTTCGGGATGTCGTGCCACGAGGACCATACCGACCATAGCTTACCCTCGATCTCCGGATCGAATTGGACCCAGTAGCAGGTATTGTCCCATTCAGAGGGAACGCCCCTGACTGATCTATGCCACGTTTTCCCCCGGTCGAAAGAGTGATGGTAGCCGATATCTGTGTAACTAATGACCAAGTGGTCTGGATCGAATGGATCGAAGTGAACGCCGTAAGTCGTCGTGACATCGAGCCCTCGACTACGGATCGACTTGTCAGGCAGGGTTTCACTATAGAGCGCATCCCACGTTTCACCGCCGTCAGCCGTCTTCATCACCCGATACCAATCGGTGAAAATGGCTATGTCCGGGTCACGAGAGAAAACCTCTACGTTGAGCATCGCGATGAACTCACCCGCGAAGGCTTCCCTTACCCATGAGTCGTTCACGTTGTCGGCCTTCCAGCCGTCACGGATTGTGTGATCCGACGAACCTCCTCCTGCCCTGTACACCCAACGCCAGTTCTCCCCCGCATCGTCGGTGCGGAGTATTCCATACCAAAGTCCTACTTCACCGCGGGGATTCTTCTCAAAGGAGCGATCACAGACCAGATATGCCGTTCTGCCATCATCAAGAGAAGTAGCAACATGATTGTAAGAGGCGGATTCCGGCTTCTCCATCGCCTCCAACTTTGAAGTTGCGGCCGGGTTGACTTCATCCCAGCTCAGTCCAAGGTCTGAACTTGTAAAGACAGATCCTGGATCACCACTTTGTCTCGAGGTGCGCCGGATCGCCCAGAGTCGTGCCCTGTTTGTCTCATGATCCATTCCGGCATCGACCCAGAAAAGTGGGATCACTTCAGCTGCAAGTGCAGTTTCCTGGGCTTCCAGTTGTTCGCTCTCAAGATCCAGGACAGCGTACGAACTCCGAGTGAAAATGAAAGCACGAGAGCGGTCCTCGGGTTGAGAAATAAAGCGGAGAATCGGGTGCTCCATTCTGACACTGAGATTCCAGCTCTGCCCCCCGTCATTCGAGCTGTAGACACCGAAAATGGGCCCCTCCGGTGAGCTGGAGTTAATTCCAACCAGGAGATGAGAGGAATCAGAAGGGTCAACCAGAATACTCCTGATGGAGTCGGCACCGGGAGGGAAATTGTCTTCTGATACGTAGTGCGTTGACGCATGATCATTGATGTTGCGGATTTCAGAAACCGAGTCCGGATCGGGAAAGAGCAGCTCCCAGGTTTTTCCACCGTCAGTTGAGCCATGTAGGCCGGCTGCTCCAACATAGAGACGGCCGCAATCGGATGGATCAATCGCAAAAGCCTGGGCGCCGCCCGGGAAGTTCAGAAGCTTCCACGACTGCCCCCCGTCATGGGTCAGGTAAGCGCCACTCATGTCACATCGAATGAGAACAGTTTCAGGGTCCGATGGGTCGAAGGTCGGAATGAACGTGGATCCACCACCCCCGGGACCGATGATCTCCCAGTTCGCACTCCCTGACCGCAGTTCCCCAACTTCGTCACTCCGACCGGAGCATGCGACAAAGCAAAACACGATCAGAGCGCCTATGCTTCCCCATCGAGTTCTGTCAGCGGATGAACTTCTGACGAAATCTTCTTGAATGGCCAACGTCTTCCTCCGGATAAGGATTCTAGTTCGGGCCTGATTTCGAAGCAACAAACGGATTCAAGATTCGAAATGATACCGTGCAAGGAGCCAGCTACCCCCGCCACCCTCTCTGCTGCAAGACTGCCCGCTGCTGCTTGGCCTTGAATTGCGACACTTTGGACTGGATGAAGACTGCGGGGACTGGTAATCTGCATCCATTATTGTTTAGGCATTCTTATTCAGCGAGCCAACTGGAGCAGGGCTATGAAAAAGCAAATCAGTCGAAGAACTTTTGTAGGCGGTGCGGCGGTGGTAGCCGCAACGGCCAAGCCTTTGGTAACCGCCAGATCCTACAGCCGCATCGTTGGAGCCAACGATCGAATCAATATCGGATTCCTCGGATGTGGAGGCCGGAGTCGGGGACACCGCCGAATGGTCGAAATGTCCTATGAAGATAAGAATTTGGGAGTTGTGGCGGTCTGTGATCTCTGGTCGGTTAACCGGGCGCGTGCAGCCGAAGACTGCAAGAAAAAATTCAATGTCGATGTCAAGCAGTTCCAGTATTCCGAAGAAATGCTGTCTATGCCGGAGCTTGATGCTGTGATGATCGCGACAGGGGACCACCAGCATGGACTTCTCCTTGTCGAAGTAGTGGAAGCCGGGAAGGATTGCTACGTCGAAAAGCCGATGGCACTCAATGTTGAAGAGGCGAAGCTCGCCCGGCGTGCCGTCCTGAACTCCAGCCAAGTGGTACAGAATGGCTCGCAATGGTTGAGCGATCCTTATTACATCAAGTTAAGGGAGATCATTCGCTCCGGGAAGCTGGGCCAAATCACGAAAATTGAGCAGGTTTGGAACGACAACAATCATCGTTGGCACGATCCAAACGATCCGGACACCGCAGCGATTCGAGAGGAAGACACAGACTGGAATCGCTGGCTCCTGGGTCAACCGTACCGGCCATTCAACCCAAGCCCCTACTTCGAATTCCGTATCTTTCGCGATTTCTCAGGCGGAATCACGAGCCAATGGCTCAGTCATGGTATCGGACTGGTCCACTTTCTCATGGACACAGCGATTCCCGATTCCATGGTTGCCAACGGCGGGATCTTTGGGTGGCCTGACATCCGTCAAAACCCTGATACGTTTCAGTGTCTGGCCACCTACGATGATTCACGGTTCCTGTATTCCTACTCTTCGAGCTATGCCAACAGGTTTGGGGATTACAACTGCATTCGCGGCAAAGAAGCCACGCTTTATGGCCAGGGTGGCGAGGGTACCCCGCGCTGGTTTTTGATTCCTGAAGTGCCGGGGGATGGCCTCCACTTCTACGGAGGCTTCGAGGAGGCGGTGAAGAAGGGTGCCGCTGAAGTGATTACGGTTGAAGGGAATGATGAGCTGCCCCCCACGGCCCAAAGTGACGATAGTAAGCCCCATCTGGACAATTGGATCGACTGCATGCGGGACCGTAATCCAATGACAGCCGGTAATATTCATACGGGCTTTTGGCATTCCGTGGGTGCGGCCATGGCCACTGAGGCCTACCGTAAAGGGAAAAAGTTGTACTGGGATCGGCAGAAGGAAGAAATTGTTGATCAGCCTGTCCTGACTTGAGTTGGAAGCTTGAAAACCTCCATTTTCCACAGTAGTCGCCGGAATAATGTATCCTTTCCCGAAGGTCAGGCCTGAATCGGATCGCTGGAGCTGGATGCCTGTAAGTGTTGAACTGGATGAGCAAAGATAGAATTGTCGCACCGCTATTGATCATTTGTGTTCTCCTGCTCCCCCCCCTGATGGCAGAGGGACCCTTCTCTCGTAACGACTCCCTGGGCCAGGGACCTTTTGCGAAGATGTCCATGCTGTATGAGAGGACGTTCCTGCGGTTGGACGTTTTGACACTTGAGATCTATTTTGGCCCTGACGAGGCCAGTCAGATTGAAAGACTAGCGGCTGGAGCCCAATTGACACCTGCCTTGGCTGACTCCATTGCGGATCTCGCCCTTCAAGCTCAGAACGCTGAGATTCATGTGCAGTTCAAGAGGGACGTCAGCAAGAACAAGTTTCTAAGAGGAGCCCGCGAGAACGCCGGACGAGCCCGCGAGGCTGGACTCATTGAAAAGGAATTCTATGAAGAGATCTGCCGCCAACTCCCAATCTGGTACTCCTTCATGAACGGTCGTGGAATCCTGGAAGGCGACGAAATGTTCCACCAAATCAAAGGTGACACCCTTCGCTCGGTATATCGTGGGACAGACGGGAAGATTTTGATGGATCAGACACAATTTGGAGAACAGCGACGCCTCGCCGTGCTTGGCTCTTACCTGGTGAAGAAATCCGATTTTAGAGAGGGTCTGATCGAGTCCCTGTTCGCGTACTAGTGCCCTCGCCTCAATGAACCGCCTTTCCCGAAAACCGCATCCTCTCAAATGTACTTGGAATCCTGATTCCGCAACTTGAATCGGCCCGCTCAGGTGAGGAAAGCAACGCTTAATTTGAAAGGCATGTTCCAGCAGTGAAGACCCCCCAGCCACGAATTCTCGAGAAAACCGCTTTAACGATGCTGGTGATTTGCGTCTTGACCCTTCACATCTCCTGGGGGGAAACAGGGCGGCAGGAAAGAGAAGAAGCGAGCCTTCCGGAGATCGAGTTCATTCTCCAACAGATTCGAAAGAACCTGAACAGCGACCGAATGATGCTCAGTAACTATACCTATGATGAGGTTGAAACGGTCAGGTTTCTCGATAAGAACGGCAAAGTGAAGAAGACCAAAGAAAAGCGTTACGAAGTCTTCCCTTCCTTCGAGGAGGACTTGCAATACCGGAGGCTGGTTGAGAAGGACGGCGAACTCGTGTCAAACAAGGACCTGGAGAAGCAAGACAGAAAGTACCGGAAGCGTGTAGAGAAGTGGGAGAAGAAGCTGCGTAAAAAGGGAATCTCCGACGAGGAAGCGCGGCGCCTCAGGGAGGAAGAAGAAGGCGAAAAAGAACAGAGGGCTATTGACGACGTATTCCGCCTGTATAAGTTCGAACTTCTTGGGCGAGGGTCGGTGGGAGAATATTCGACCTACTTGATCGGTTTCTCTCCTCGCCCCGATTACAAACCC
>JAUVSF010000393.1 GCA_030597245.1 Acidobacteriota bacterium | reverse complement strand
GAGTACATCCGGTTTGATCCCACTGGAATGTTCGAGTCTGTGAAAGAGATAGAGAATCTGCTGATTCGCGGAGGCCGTTCCGACAGCCTGGTTTATTTGCGCGACATTGCTACGGTCAGCAGGGGATACGTTGAACCGCCGTTGGAAATGATGCGCTTCGATGGCAAGCCTGCGGTTGGACTCGGTATTTCCACGGTGCAGGGTGGCGACGCAGTCCGAATGGGTGAAGGAGTTAGACAGCGACTGGATGAGCTTGAATCCCAGACGCCCATTGGGATGGAGTTGGGTATAGTCTCCTTTCAGTCCGACGATGTCACCGTCTCCATCAACGCGTTCATGATCAATCTGGCTGAAGCCATCTTGATCGTGCTCGTTGTCCTCATGATCTTCATGGGTTGGCGAAGCGCATCGTTGATCGGAGGCATTCTGCTCATCACGATTGTATCGACGTTCTTCTTCTTGAGCATGTGGGATGTCATTTTGCAGCGCATTTCACTCGGTGCTCTGATCATCGCACTCGGCATGCTCGTAGATAACGCGATCGTCGTCGTAGAAGGCATTCTTATTGGGATTGAAAAAGGCCAGGATCGGTTTAAGGTGGCGATTCAGACAGTTGCCCAGAATTCCTGGCCGCTCCTCGGCGCAACCTTTGTTGCAATCCTAGCATTTTCAGCCATCGGAGCATCTCCAGATTCAACAGGAGAGTACTGTCGTTCTCTCTTTCAGGTCATCCTGATCTCTTTGATCCTGAGCTGGGTGTTTGCTGTCACGGTAACGCCTGTCCTGGCTACCATGCTCTTGAAACCGTCCAAGAAGGGCGGGGGTGAAGACGCTTATGCGGGCAAGTTTTATGTGGGCTATCGGGCGCTTCTCGAGGCCTGCCTCCGGTTTCGCTGGGTAACCTTGACAGCGGCAGTACTGCTGTTCGTTCTTTCTCTTTATGGATTTGGATTCGTGCAGCAGTCGTTCTTTCCCGATTCGACAAGAGCGCAGTTCTACATCGATTTCTGGCTACCCGAAGGCACCCATATTTACGATACACAAGCCTCCACGGAAGAGCTTGACGAGTGGGTCCGTAGCCTGGATGGAGTCACTTCAACGGCGGTTTTCGTAGGCCGTGGAGCGCTTCGATTGATGCTGACATATACCGCAGAGGACACGAACAGCGCCTTCGGCCACATCATGGTTTCCGTAGACGACTACCGAAAGGTTGACGACCTGGGGAACAAGATCGCTGACCATATCGGCGAATTCTTCCCTAATGCACAGGGGTGGTACAAGAAGTTTGTCGTGGGCCCGGGTCCTGCGGCGAAGATTGAAGCTCGATTCCGTGGTCCCGACCCGACCGTTCTTCGCGAGCTGGCAGAACACGCAAAACAGATCATGAGGGACGAAGGCGATGCCGGCAAAATCCGTGACGATTGGCGACACAAAGTCAAGCTCATGCGCCCCGTCTACTCAGAGACGGCTGCTCGACTGGTCGGAGTCACCAGGGCCGACCTCGCGGAAGCTTTACAGATTTCCTACGATGGGAAGACGATGGGCTTGTACCGAGAGGAAGATGATCTCCTGCCCATCATCACCCGAGCTCCAAACGAGGAGAGGGAAGAAGTCTACAACGTGAACAATGTTCAGGTCTGGGGATCGGGAACGGGCCGATCAGTGCCAATGAGCCAGGTCGTTTCCTCCATTGAAACCGTGATGGAGGACCAGCTCATCAGACGGCACGACCGGCTCCGGGTAATCAAGGCACAGTGTGATCCCAGTGTCACTACAGGAGAGAATCTGAGGATTCGTCTGGACAAAAAGATCCGGGACTCGATTGAGCTGCCCGAAGGCTACGAATTTGACTGGGCGGGCGAGTACGAAGACTCAACCAAGGCCCAGACAGCCCTGGCCGGCCAGATGCCTCCAGTCATCATCATGATGGTGCTCATCGTGGTCCTTCTATTTGACCGCCTGAGACAACCACTCGTGATCTTTTTGACCGTACCTCTGGCCATCATCGGAGTCACCGTGGGGCTCCTGGTTACAGGAAACCCATTTGGGTTCATGGCCCTTCTCGGAATGTTGAGCCTGGTAGGAATGCTGATCAAGAATGCTATCGTCTTGATCGATCAGACCGACTTTAACATCCGGGAAGGGATGGAGCGTTACGAGGCGGTTGTTATGTCGGGTGTAAGCAGGGCTCGCCCTGTTGCAATGGCGGCGCTGACCACCATGCTGGGCATGATACCCCTGTTTCAGGACGCTTTCTTCGTAGCCATGGCGGTCACGATCGTCTTTGGCCTGGGCTTCGCTACGGTCCTGACACTCCTTATTGTGCCGACCCTGTACGCAACGCTCTTCGGGATTCAGTCTCCTAAGAAGTAGTTTGGCTTGGGGCCTGGGGCTTGGGGCTTGAGTGCGGGACTTAACCACCAAATCACGAAATCACTAGAATCTCTTTGTGACTTGGTGGTTGAGATTCTGATTTCGATTCGGGCTAAATACTCCCGGTCACGCCACGGAACCGGTTCTTGGCCTGCTTTCCTATCCATTTGAGGATACGTACGTTGTTATAAGAGTGCCCGACGATCGAGTTCAGAGTAGAAAAGCAGGTCGTGTTACACGACTTCTTCATCTCGTCCAGCTGCACAAGGTTGAAGCCCGGGGTTTCTACCTGCCCCCAATCGTGGGAAGCTCCGTACATCGGAAAGCAAGGTGACAGTGTCCCGTCTTCCCGGATGATGAGGGTGTTCTGACCGGCCCGACATGGCCACGGCTCCACCTGTCCCCGCATCATGTTCTTCATGTTCGCCAACTGTTCCTTCGGATTCGGCATCTTGTAGCCCTGTTCGTGCTTATCGATCAGCCAGTCGAGCAGGTCATCGATCCTGGGGTAATCCTCAGGCGTGATAAATGTACTGTTCTCGTCCTGATGTTTGAAATGCTCCTGTTCCATCATCGGCGATTCGTTGATGTGGTAGTCAGTTGCCAGGTTGTAGCTGCGTCCGATTTCGGTCAACTCCCTTACATCATCCAGATTGATGCGCGTGATATTGATATTCAGGAACGAAGTGTAGCCGTAATGGCGCTGCATCTTCACCATATACTCGAAGTTCTCTTTGATGGGATTGAGCGCCTTGGGCAATTCAGGACGTTCGTCCACACTGTCAACGGCCAGGTTAATCACGGCCAATCCTGCGTCCCCTAAGCGATCGATCACCTTCGGCCGCAATAGGCGTCCATTGGTGGCCAGATAGACAAAGAAACCTTTTCTCGCTGCATAATCGGTAACCTTGTGAACGAATGGCCATCGCAGGAGGGGTTCCCCTCCCATCAAAGCCAATACCCGGCAGCCGATGTCCTCCATCCAATCGATAGAGCGCTTCGCCGTATCTTCGGTCATCCCCTTAACGGTGTTGTTGTAGGCCCAGCAATAGTGGCAATCGAGGTTGCATTTATATTCCGTGAACAGGTAGCCCACTATGGGACGCAATTGCTTTGCGTACCAACGGGACTTGGCGTATGGTACCCCCCAGGCCTTTATAGCCAACCAGCGCTGAACCCGCTGGTACTCCTTCTCACTCATCTGCATAGTCTTCCGTTCCGGATGACGGGGGAAGACCGGGTCAGGAAGGGTTAGCGGCTCTCCCCGGGGTGTCAAAGGATTCCGTTTCTTCTCGGCTTCCGCTAACTCACGATGAAGGCTCTCATCCAGCCGGAATTTCTCCTCCGCAGGATCGCCAGGGCTACTCACACTTGGATTACTACTCATTGGGCCTCTTCTTTCTTCCGCCACGGACTGGGTGGACTTATCAAGAACTCGTTTCGAGAGTGTACCTCTACAAGCTGGAGGATAAAAGCATTTTCTTCTCTGCTTCTTGCACGACGATGCTGTTCGAAAGCTGTCCGGAGGGCTCTGCGATGTTCTCGAGCACTTCTGATCAATTCCCCTGCCACCTCAGCCAGGCTTCCATGAAGTCCTTGCCGTGAAAGCGGAGAGGTCGAGCATCTACACGCTCGGTTTCCGGGGGGAGAGGTCGATCCGGCGACAGGGTGCTCCGGGTTGTACGCTCGACCTCGATGCTCACCGGTCCTTCGATCTTGTAGGGCTGAATCTGACCAAGCCTCTGAAATGCTGCCTGAGCCTTTTCCTCGATCAGGTCCTGGGCAGCCACCGACGAAAGTGAGATGCAAGAGTAGTAGCCCAGGCCTTCCTTTACTACCGCCGTCTCAGCATCAGGAACGATTTCATGCAAATCGTCGGCCGCAGCCTGGTCTCCAGTCAAGAGGATGACTGGAACATTGAACCAGCCGGCCAGCGCGGATCGAGTCTCAATCTCTCCGACCTCTTTGCCGTTAAGAACGATCCGCTGGATTCCCATTGAACTGTAGCTGTGGGCCATAACCGCAGCATTGCTGTTAGCTCTGGCATGCTGGCCGATGAAGGCGACAGCGGAAAACTTTCGCTCCATCAGCATTGTCGGCCCGAGCGATCCCATCACCAGTTTGGCCCGGGGATGAATCGTCAGTGCGGAGAGCGAGCGGCTGCCATCGTGTGCATCCCAGACGTAGACCTCGTCAGCTCCGGCCGCAAAAAATCCACGGACAGCTGCATTGATCTCGTCACTCAACAGCTTACGCATCTCAGGGTTCTCCGGATCAGTGAGTTCCTGGCGACAGACTCCCGCGACACCCTCGGCATCCGTAATCAGAAACACTGTCTTTCCCGTTTGGGCATAAAGGCTCGAAAAAGTGAGTAAGACTAAGATGGCCATTCGATATAACAACATGAAACTTACTTTACTTACACTTCGGAATCCTGTCGAGGGTTGGGACCTGGGAAGTGCGAGGTTCGAAGTGCGAAGTTCGAACTCAAGACTCAGGACTCCAACACTCCAACACTCCAACACTCCAAGCCCCCTAACCAACAAAATATTGACATATAGGCTCAGGTCGGGAAAGATCGAGAGAGCAAGGCATCTGTAATCGCATCGTCCGTCAT
>JAUVSF010000686.1 GCA_030597245.1 Acidobacteriota bacterium | reverse complement strand
TGGGATTATCCCACCAGATGCCGCGGCGACACTGAGGCATAACCACCACGGCTGGAAAGCTGCCTTCGTCCCTGCGAATAGCCGTCCCGAGACCTACCTCTGTCTGACGGCCGCCTTCACTCCCACGCTCGCCGGCCCCGTGAAGAAAGACGATAACCGGCCACTTCTTGTCAGCGGTCCAACTTCGGGGGAAGAATACCTGGTAAGCGTAATTCTCGCCGTCAAGATTGATGTCGTATTTCACAAACCCGGTCTGCAGTTTCTCACTCATTAGTCTCTCGGAGGAAAGAAAAGAAGATAGAAGAAACAGTGTCCCAATCCAGTATTTCATGAGACTGGCATTCTATCTGAACCAGCGGGGCATTGTTCAACTAGCCCATCGCGCTGTGGGGAACGCAGTTGCAGAGCGGCTGGCCAGAGGTGAGGAAAGGAGTTTACCCCAGGAAATGGCTGTAAGTTGTTGAAAAACGGTTGTAAGGGGGAGGCGCCAGGTCGAATTCACCCCGTTGTCAACAGAAACGCACAGATTCAGCCGCGCAGGAATCCTAAGGAGGGCGGATCTGCGGGAATCATGTCGCCCCGCGGAGCGGGGCTCCAATGGAGGTGAGGTCGCCAACCCAGGGCTGGCCCTCCTTCGTCGGGCACTCGCCCTGGGCTCTGCGCATGTCGTCCCGCAAGGCGGGACTCTGGATGCGGTGCAGGTTCAATACATCGGCACCTATGTTCTGACTGCACGCGGGCACCCTCGTTGGCTCTCCGAGCTACGGCGCGACAGGTCCGGCATTTGTCACTCGTCATTTGTCACTTGTCATTTGTCAATGGTACCCGGTACTTCAACGGACTGGGAAATGTCTACAACGCGAAGGCCTCTCAACTGTTCTCTCTGGTGTGCGGTAGCGGAGTTCGTTAGAATTCACGTGGCATGTTGTTGGTTTGTCGAGAGATTAAGACTTCGTTAGGTAGCCTGCAAGCAGCAGTTTCCGAGAAGGGCCTTTGCCGACTTCTCTTCTCAGTTGAAGATGCCGACCGATGGAACCTATGGTTCGATCGACATTTTGGTCGCATACCGGAGAGTGGTCAGCACCCCCTCATCGACGAACTGGAGAGTCAGTTGAATGAGTATCTCTCGAGGAAAATCCGGGCCTTCTCTGTCCCGGTCGATTTGCGGGGGACAGAGTTCCAGACCACGATCTGGACGCGTCTCCTCGAGATACCCTATGGAGCAACGGTAACCTACGGAGATTTGGCCTTCGAAATGGGCATCAGTGGGGGGAGCCGTGCAATTGGTGGTGCCGTCGGGAGCAACCCTGTGCCGATTCTCGTTCCCTGTCATCGTGTATTGGGGGCGTCGGGACAATTGGTCGGCTTTGCCGGCGGCATTGACTTGAAGGAGAGACTTCTCGAGTTAGAGGGCGCCCGAATCCCATTCGATTCTGAATAGTGGACAAGAAACGATTTTCGATTGACAAATGGCGCGCATCCGCCTTCGCTCTTCGAACTACGGCGTGACAGGTCCGCCTTCGCTCTTCGAGCACCGAGTATTATCACATCACCGATCACCGGTTTCAGCAGTTGTCTGCAGGACGCTTCTACCGATTTGTACTGAACGGGGATGCTTCATAAAATGACGTTCAATGGTTTCGGTGGACTCAGCCCTTGAGAGGGCTCTCGGCGGGGAACGGATTTCCAAGCAGGAGGCTTTGCTGCTGATCTCTTCTTCCGAGTTTCAGCGAATCGGTCTTGCCGCCGACCTGGTTCGTCGGCGAATGCACCCAAAAGGCGTTGTCTCGTTCCTCATCGACCGCAATATCAATTACACGAATGTTTGTGTCGCAAGATGTACGTTCTGCAATTTCTATCGGCAGCCGAATCACGACGAAGGCTACCTCCTTCCAAAGGATGTGATCTTTAAGAAGATAGAGGAGACGCTGGCTCTTGGCGGAACCGGGATACTTCTCCAGGGCGGAATGAACCCGGAGTTGAAGATTGACTACTATGAAGATCTCCTGAGTTCCATCAAATCCAGATACGAGATACACCTCCACTGCCTCTCCCCTCCGGAGATTGTGGTTCTGGCAAAGCTGAGCAAGGTGACGATCAGAGAGGCGATCAAGCGTCTCTCGCGGGCCGGGTTGGCTTCAATTCCGGGGGGTGGAGCCGAGATTCTCACCGATCGGATGAGAAAGGAAATCAGTCCGGGAAAATGCACCGTTGAGGAATGGTTGAGAGTGATGCGAACCGCTCACGAGGAGGGGTTGAAGACTTCAGCGACGATGATGTTTGGCGCCGGGGAAACCGATCAAGAGCTTGTCGAACATCTGGATCGAATTCGAAGCCTCCAGGACGAGACTGGCGGATTTTTTGGTTTTACCCCCTGGAACGTTCAGCTTAAAGGCACTCCGATGCAGGAAACGGTCAAGGAAACTGTTTCACCGGTCGAATACCTGAGAGTCCTTGCGCTTTCCAGGATCTATCTGGACAACCTGCGGAACATTCAGGTCTCCTGGTTGACCCAGGGACTCGTTGTAGGCCAGCTTGCTTTGCACTTTGGAGCCAATGATGTGGGGAGCATCATGATCGAAGAGAATGTGATGAGCGTTGCCGGAGCGAG
>JAUVSF010000519.1 GCA_030597245.1 Acidobacteriota bacterium | reverse complement strand
TTTGCGTTCCGCCGAAAACTGTTCGAGTAGGCCCATGGCGATCGAGTAAGCAGTTTAGTGCACTCTTTTTCAGACCACTCGGTGTAAGGCTTCTTCTCCCAGAAGTCGGCGGCAAGAATAACGGAGAACAACAACGGGACTGCCAGGATGGCGAGAAACGGTGACAACTGCAGTCTCATGTGACACCCCTTGGGCGGAGACTAACAGAAAAGGAGAGGATATGACACAGGTCGATCTCTGAAAGATCCCTCTTGCGCCGGTACTTAGCCGGAATAGCTGGTAATAAGTGCCGACCGTCCGCCAGTTACCTCTAGCGAACTACTCCCTTTTCACCGAAGTAGCCGCGCCAGGCAGTGTTGAGTATTTCTTCGCTAAGAAAGATCGACTGGTTCCGGTAATTACAGATGTCACGACAGCGCTCAATCAAATCCCGTGGCTCACTGCCGCGGAGCGGACGCCCTTCCTCACTGTAGCGGCTGAAGAGTCTCTCCAGCATCCCTTCCGGCACAGTCAGTTCCAGCCCGGCGGCATACCGTTTAAAGATCTGAGCATATTGATCCGGTGAAGGGTAACCCAGATAGAGCCGGTAACCCATGCGACGCAAGAACGCAGCATCCATGATCTTTTCCGGATCAAGGTTAGTGGAGAGGATGAGCATCTGCTTGAACGGAACGGGAACCTGTTGGCCGGTTCGCAATGTCAGGTAATCAATATGGCGTTCCAACGGCAACACCCAGCGATGCAGAATCTCTTGCGGATCGGCCCTTTGACACCCGAAGTCATCAATTAAGAACGTCCCACCGTTGGCTTTCAAGTGCATCGGGGCTTCGTAATATCGCAAAACCGGATGGAAGGCCAAGTCCAGAGACTCAATCCTCAACTCCCCGCCTACGACGACGAACGGCCGACGAATACGCACCCACCTTCGATCAAATCGCTGGCCGTTCCCGGAGTCAGACCCATTCTCAACGACCTGGTGACACTGCGGATCAAAGAATTTGATGACACTGTGGCCAACCCCAAGACAGTATGGAATCCAAAGGTCACCTTTAATGGCATTGTGGATCAAATGCCCGACGCTGGTCTTCCCATTGCCCGGAGGGCCCCAGAGGAAAAGGCTTCTTCCTGACGACCGAGCCAAACCGGCGACCTCAACAATGTTTGGAGGTAGAACCAGTTCGTCGATTGCCTTTGAAACCTCCTCCGGCTCGGTTTTCGGCATTCTTGCAAGCTGTGCCTCCAGCATCTTTGAGTAGTCCTCAACCGTAACCGGAGCGGGCCCAACGTAGCCTGAAGCCCTCATTGCCTCGGCTGCCCGCTTCCGGCCCAGATCGGTCACCCGCATCTTGAAAGACATCGTCCCTGCCTGGCCGACGATCTCAACCGCTGCGCTGTCCTGCAACTCCTCTACCAAGTCATTCACCAGGCGGAGAGGAAGGCCAACCTGTTTGGCCACCCAGTCGATGGTGAAGCCTCTCACCGTATAGACCACTTTCAGCACCAGATCCTCCAAGTCCTCCCTGGAGATCCCCGTATCCTCCAACTCCCTGGGTTCCTTGGGAACGATGTCCTCCGTGTCATTCGGCACGGCTTCCGGTCTGAAAAGTGAATTATTCTCCGAGCTGTTTTCTCTGATATCCACGCGACCCCCTAAGTAAGCATCTTCCTTAATTGCTGTTTCCTAAATGATAGCTGATTATGAAACAGCAATGCAGCTGACAAAAGTGATTTCGATTACGCTGACAGCTGAAATCAGGGATTACCTCAAGTAACAACCCCACCTGGCCAACGCTCACGCACTCCGCACGGGATTACTGACAGTAGGGCTCCGGCCGGAAAGCAAACAGTGACCAACTCAGTGTCCCGGTCGAGATTCGCTATCGGACTCCTGTATTCAGAAGAAATTTGAACTGGGTTCAGGATGAGCTACCCCTTTCGACTAACCTGTCAATCCTTCGGCCCATGGAAAGTAAGAACCGGACATGGGGCGATTCGGACCACTCTTTCAGTGGTACTACCCAGAAGAGCGTGGTCGAGGCCTGTGAGCCCGTGCGTTCCCATGATGATCAAATCGAACTCCTTCGCCCTGGCGCGTTCAACAATCTCACCTTCCGCTTTCCCGTCGGCATCTCCCACCTGAACATTCAGGCTGAAACTACCCAGGGCGTCTTCGCCCAGGGCTTCGGTAACAGCTTTCCGCGCTGAAGACACGACCTCCGGCAACTCACTGCGGACGCTAGCTTTCCAGAATTTGTCAAGGGGGGGGAGAACGATTTGCTCCACCACATAAAAGACTTCCAAATCTGCTTGATACGCCTGAGAGAATTGCTGCCCCCGCCTGACCGCATCTTTCGATGCCCGAGAGAAGTCAAAGGCAGCCAGGATCTTCCGATATACGGGCCGGCTTCGGTAGCCGCCGCGATGATCAGCAACCGTCAGAACCGGACAGCTCGCATGGCGCACCACCTTCTCGGCAACACTACCCAGAAAGAACTGCGCAAGAGCTGACCGCCCGTGTGTTCCCATGACCACCATGTCGATCTCGTGGTCGTCAGCGAACTCGAGGATCCCTGAGGCAGCTGAGATATTTCGCGCCGTCGCAGTATCGACGCGCTCAGAGGCATCGATAATCTCCGGCATCTCCTCTAACTGCTTCTCCACATACAACTCATACTTCCCCTGGTCGAAGAATTGGAATTCGGGGCTACCGGCGTCATCCCCAAAAGGAGTACGAACGTGAAGGATCGTTACCTTGCCGCCGAACCTCCGGGAAATTTCCAATGCATGCGGCAGAGCCCGTTCGGCTGATTTAGAAAAGTCCGTAGGGAATAAGATGTTTTGCACTTCCATGGAGTCCTCCTTCATCCAATTATGGGCCGCAAACCTGCCACCTGGCAACACATCTTCCGATCGATGCTCTTCTTTCAAGGATGATTCGTGAGGAGATGGAGCAGGCGGCGTTAAAGGGAGTCTCCGTTAAGGAATCGGCCATTAGTATCGCGGTTGTCATCGCCGTTATCCGGGTGATTCTTCGAGACAGAGTCTGTCAGCAGACGGTCGGATCTGAGCAGCAAGTCTCCCTCAGCCAACTTCTCGACTCCACTAGCTGTAATGGCTAGCTGACCATTCTCGAGACGCTCAATCCACCCTTTCTCCTTCAAATACCAAACGTGAAACTCCAGATGTTCTGAAGGGCAACCCAACATGTTCTGAAGGTGCATGATGCCCATCCCCGGCTTATCCACATCCTGGCGCCGAGCTACGTAAAGAAGAGAAAGGATGCCTTGAAAGATTCTTTTGTCAGACTCGTGGCTGTCACTTGCGGATTCCTGATCGAAGACCCGCCACTGCAACTCTTCAACCTCGGAATACTTCACATCGTAAGCCGCACGTTTCTCAGGGTTAGAAAGTACCTCGTAGGATTTCTTCAGTTCAGAGAATTTCTCGGAGTTGCCGGAAATGGGATTGTCAGGGTGAAACCTCTTGGCCAGCATCCGGTAGACCTTCTCGACCGTATCATGATCGGCATTAGAGCTCAGCTGCAGTATCTCGTAATAGTTCTCGAAGCCAACAGCGTTCACAATCTATCTCCTTGTGTCTCCACAGGTTCCGTCTTTCTAACCTCCCCCGACCAGGGCTGAGACCACTTAGGCCCTGCATAAACGATCCACAATAAACGAACCGCAACATGAAGCCAGAACCAGAATCACATGTACAGGAAGATCCTCAGAACGGCACCGATAGCCCTGCCTTGGAGTTCGCCCCGATTATAGACGCATTCGCTGACCTAAGTTGTGCGCAGCACTACAGAAGGACTCTTTGGCCTTGCTACCTCAAGCGCCACCCATGAGTCGTCCCGGGTGAGACAAATCAGGGC